>JBAUMA010000456.1:0-11786 GCA_049578485.1 Specibacter sp. | reverse complement strand
GAGATGCTGCTGGGCATGGCCACCGGCCAGGCCGAGGCCGTCCGCAAGGACGTCGGCTCGCTGCTGCTCTACACCCCGGTGGTGCACCCCGGCGAGTTCGACGTCGCCATCGCCTACCTGATCCGCCGCCTGGAAGAGGGCGCAAGCCAGGACAACTTCATGTCCGCCGTGTTTGAGCTCTCCGAGAACGAGGAACTGTTCAAGCGTGAAGAGGAGCGCTTCCTGGCTTCTCTGCACGCCGTGGACACCGAGGTTCCGGGCACCAACAGGACCCAGGACCGCAACGTCGCCGCAGCCCCGGCACCCGTGGACTCCTTTGCCAACACCCCCGACACGGACCCGGCCCTGGCCACCAACCGCGTCTGGGGCAAGGACATCCTGGCCCGCATCCCCGGCTCCACCCTGGCCAACGACATCGTCGCCGCCACCACGGTCACCGAGCTGTCCGAGCTGAACCGCATTGTGGACACCGCCGTCGAGTCCGCTGCCGCCTGGGGCGCCATGACCGGCGCCGAGCGCGCCGCCGTGCTGCACCGCGCCGGCGACGCACTGGAGGGCATGCGCGCCGAGCTCATGGAGGTCATGGCCTCCGAAACCGGCAAGACCCTTGACCAGTCCGACCCCGAAATCAGCGAGGCAGTGGACTTTGCCCACTACTACGCCGAGCGCGCCAAGGACCTGGACACAGTCGACGGCGCCACGTTCGTGCCGGCCAAGCTCACCGTGGTGACCCCGCCGTGGAACTTCCCGGTGGCCATCCCGGCCGGGTCCACGCTGTCGGCACTCGCCGCCGGCTCCGCCGTCGTCATCAAGCCGGCACCCCAGGCCCAGCGCAGCGGTTCCCTCATGGTCACGGCACTGTGGGAAGCCGGCGTGCCCCGCGATGTCCTGGCCCTGGTCCAGCTTGGCGAGAACGAACTCGGCAAGGCCCTTGTCTCGCACCCCAGCGTTGACCGCGTGATCCTCACCGGCGGCTACGAGACCGCCGAACTGTTCCGCAGCTTCCGCACGGACCTGCCCCTGCTGGCCGAGACCTCCGGTAAGAACGCCATCATCGTCACCCCCAGCGCCGACCTCGACCTGGCGGCCCGCGACGTGGTCCAGTCCGCGTTTGGCCACGCCGGGCAGAAGTGCTCCGCAGCGTCCCTCGTCATCATGGTCGGTTCCGTGGCCAAGTCGGCACGCTTCCGCAACCAGCTGATCGACGCCGCCTCCAGCCTGTTCGTGGGCTACCCGGAAACGGCCACCACCCAGATGGGGCCGATCATCGAACCGGCCGCCGGCAAGCTCCACAAGGCCCTGACCACCCTCGACGCCGGTGAATCCTGGGCCATCGAGCCCAAGCAGCTCGACTCGACGGGCCGTTTGTGGTCCCCGGGCGTGCGCACCGGCGTTGCGGCCGGCTCCACCTTCCACCTGACCGAGTTCTTCGGCCCCGTCCTGGGCGTCATGGCCGCCGAAACCCTCGAAGAGGCCATCTCCATGGTCAACGCGATCGACTACGGCCTGACCAGCGGCCTGCACTCCCTGGATTCCGCGGAGATCGGCCTGTGGCTGGACACCGTCCAGGCCGGAAACCTGTACGTCAACCGCAGCATCACCGGCGCCATCGTCCAGCGCCAGCCGTTTGGCGGCTGGAAGAAGTCGGCCGTTGGTGGCGGCACCAAGGCCGGCGGTCCCAACTACCTCGTGGGCCTGGGCTCATGGACTCCCGCAACCGCTTCAGCCACGGCACCCCTGGGCGATGCCGCCCGCAAGATGCTCTCGGCCGTCGCGGAACTGTCCGCCGACGAGAGCGCGTTCCTGACGCGCTCGCTGCACTCCGACGCCGCAGCCTGGGCCGGAGAATTCGGCACGGCCAAGGACGTCTCCGCCTTGTCCGCCGAGCGCAACGTGTTCCGGTACCTGCCGCTGAACCCGCTGGTGCGCCTGGCCGAGGGCGAATCAATCGCCAAGCTGCTGCGCGTCCTGTCGGCAGGCATCACCGCCGGGGCCACCCCGGTGGTCTCCACCGCCGTCGTACTTCCCAACGCAGTCCAGGCGCTGCTGGTCAGCCTGCGCATCACGGTCACCGTGGAGAACGACGCCGACTGGCTCGCCACCGCGCGCCGCTTCGGTGCCGGCCGCATCCGTTTGATCGGCGGGGATTCCTCGGCTGTCTACGAGGCAACCGGCGGACGCCCCGACCTGGCCATCTACCACGGTGAGGTCACCGAAGCCGGGCGCGTTGAGATGCTGCCGTTCCTGCACGAGCAGGCCGTCAGCATCACGGCGCACCGCTTCGGCACCCCGAACCACCTCTCGGTGGGCCTGATCTAACCACCCTCGTCTATGTTGCACTTGTTGGACCGGATAGCGCTCTCCCAGGCGTTTTCCGTCCAATAAGTGCAACATAGTCGTTTAAGGGAGGAAGCCTAACCCTGCGAGACGCGGACCGTGTTGCCGGAGGGGTCGCGGAAGGCGCAGTCGCGCGGGCCCCACGGCTGGTCGATGGGCTCCTGCAACACCTCGGCGCCGGCCGCCACGGCCTGCTCAAAGGTGGCGTCCAGGTCTGAGGCGCTGAAGTTAAGCATGGGCAGCATGCCCTTGGCGAGGAGGCGGGCCATGTCGTCGCCGTCCTCCTGCGAGCGTCCGGCGTGTGGTTCGGACAGCACGATGCCCAGTCCCGGCTGGGTGCTGGTGCCCATGGTGACCCAGCGGAAGTCGCCGCTGCTGACGTCGTTCTGGACGTCCAGGCCCAGGGCGTCGCGGTAAAAGGCGATGGCCTCGTCGGGGCTGTGCACGGTCAGATGCGTGTATTGCAGTGAAATAGTCATGGCACCAACGCTAGTGTGCGCTACGTGCCGGGGCTTCTTCATTCCTGCTCGACTTGCCGGCACCATTGCGGGCCGGCCGGGTGGCGAACCTGACGAAGCACGGCGGCATGGCCTCGATGGCGGCGTGTTTCCGGGCACGGTACGCGCTGGGGGTCTCGCCCATGATCTCGGTGAACCGCGAGCTGAAGGAACCCAGCGAGGTGGCCCCCACCTCCATGCACGCATCGGTGACGGATGAACCGGCACGCAGCAGTGCGGCCGCCCGTTCAATGCGCCGGGTCATCAGGTACGCGTAGGGCGTCTCCCCGTATGCGGCACGGAATTGCCGGGAAAAATGCGCGGCGGACATGAAGGCCGCCTGGGCGATCGTGGGCACGTCGAGCGGCTGCGCGTAGTCGCGGTCGATCATGTCCCGGGCCCGGCGCAGAAACGTGAGCGTGGCAAGCTCCTCCGGTGTCATGCTTCGAAGCTACCAGTTCGAGGACTGTTGCAGGCCGGCAAGCCAGATTTCCACCTCGGTGGGTGAGGCCAGCCGGATCACCAGGAGCCCCGGATAGTCGAGTTCCATGCCGGGGATCACCGTCCGGAGCTTGTGGCGGGTGCGCCAGCCCCACCGGATGATGTGGTCGCGGTCGGTGAAGAACGTGTGGAAGGGCGGCTCGATGTTGCCGTTCCACAGCTCCTGGCGCCGCAAACGGCGCCGGACCGTGCGGCCAATGAGACGGCGCATGGAGAGCGAAACCGGAAAATCGAGCCAAACCAGGGTGTCCGCCCGTTCGGCCAGCAGCGGCCGGACCTGTCGGTATTGCCACTCCGTGACCCAGGCCGGCTCCCGGGTGAGGCGGTCGACGTCGTCCGCAAAGCCCGTGCGCGGCACCCAGTTTGGCCCGTGGAAAAGGGCGTCAATTTCGGTGTGCGGGATGTCCAAAAGCGCGCCGATCCGTCCGGCGAGGGTGGTCTTGCCGGAACCCGAAACCCCGGCAACAAGAACCCGTTGCGGGCGTGCCTGCAGGGGGTCGGAGGCGGTGAGCATCCCACGATTCTACGGCGCGCCGGCGCCCCAAACGGTAACCTCCGTTGGCCTGTGCCGGGGCGGGGGGTCTACGTTTGAGCTATGAAGTATGCGAACTCCATCCTTGACCTCATTGGCAACACCCCGCTGGTGAAATTGAACAAGGTGACTGACGGCATTGAGGCCACGGTGCTGGTCAAGCTCGAGTACATGAACCCGGGCGGCTCCGCGAAGGACCGCATCGCCGTGAAGATGCTCGATGAGGCCGCCAGGGAGGGCAAAATCCTGCCCGGCGGCACGGTGGTGGAGCCTACCAGCGGCAACACCGGCGTGGCCATGGCCATGGTGGCCCAGCAGCGCGGCTACAACTGCGTCTTTGTGGTCCCGGACAAGGTGGGCGAGGACAAGCGCGCCGTGCTGGAGGCCTACGGTGCCGAGGTGGTGGTGACCCCGACGGCGGTTGCCGCCGACAGCCCGCAGTCCTACTACGGCGTCTCCGACCGGCTCGTCACCGAGATCCCGGGCGCCTACAAGCCCGACCAGTTCTCCAACCAAAACGGCCCCCTCAGCCACTACGAGACCACGGGCCCGGAAATTTGGCGGGACACCGACGGGAAAGTGACGCACTTCGTGGCCGGCGTTGGCACGGGCGGCACCATCACCGGCACCGGCAGGTTCCTGCGCGAAGTCTCCGCCAACCGTCCCGAGGGGGAAGTGCAGATCATCGGCGCCGACCCGGAAGGGTCCGTGTATTCCGGCGGCACCGGCCGGCCGTACCTGGTGGAGGGCGTCGGGGAGGACATCTGGCCCACCTCCTATGACCCGGCCGTCCCGCATCGGGTCATCGCCGTGACCGACAACGACTCCTTCGCCATGACCCGGCGGCTCGCCCGCGAGGAGGGCCTGCTCGTGGGCGGCTCCTCCGGCATGGCCGTGGTGGCCGCGCTGGAAGCTGCCAAGGGGCTGGGAGCCGAGGCCGTCGTCGTCGTGCTCCTGCCGGACAGCGGCCGCGGCTATTTGGCGAAGATCTTCAACGACAAGTGGATGCAGTCCTACGGTTTCCTGAAGGTCACCGACGAGCCCGCCATTGGAGACGTCCTCTCCGCCAAGACCGGGCGGCTGCCGGATCTGGTGCACATCCACCCCAACGAAACCGTCCGCGACGTCATCAACCTGATGAGCGAGTACGGGGTGTCCCAAATTCCCGTGCTGACCCAGGAACCGCCGGTCGTGATGGGGGAGGTCATTGGCTCGGTGGATGAGCGCACCCTGACCGGAAAGCTGTTCCGCGGCGAGGCGAAACTGACCGACAAGATCACCGAACACATGCAGCCCATCCTGCCCATCATCGGCTCGCTGGAACCCATTTCCGCCGCCCGCGCCAAACTGCAGGACGTGGACGCGCTCATGGTCACGTTTGTGGGCGCGCCCGTGGGCGTTCTGACCCGCCACGATTTGCTGACCTACCTCAACGACTAGCGTTGATCGATCAGCCCGGTGATCGGGCTTGTTGAGATCTCGACAAGCACGACCACCGCAAGCTCGATCACCGGCACCCAAAGGAGACATCATGACCGAAGGCTTCAACACCCGCGCCGTGCACGCCGGGCAGACCCCCGACCCCACCACGGGTTCCGTCATCCCGCCGCTGTATCAAACCACCACGTTTGCCCAGGACGGGATCGGCAAGCTGCGCAACGGCTACGAATATGGCCGCGGCACCAACCCGACCCGCGACTCGCTGCAGGCTCAGCTTGCGGCCCTCGAAGGCGGTGAGTTCGGCTTCAGCTTCGCCTCCGGACTGGCCGCCGAGGACGCCCTCATCCGGGCCCTTTTGCTTCCGGGAGACCACATCGTCATGGGCAATGACGTCTACGGCGGCACGTACCGGCTCATCAACCGCGTCCTGTCCGTATGGGGCATCAGCAACGCCGCCGTGGACATGTCCGACGCCGGTGCGCTGGCTGCCGCCGTTGCCGCGGGAGGGCCCGAGGGCAAGACGAAGATGATCTGGGTGGAGACGCCGTCGAACCCGATGATGAAAATCACCGACATTGCCGCTGTTGCCGCCGTGGCCCGTAACGCCGGGGCCCTGCTGGTGGTCGACAACACCTTCGCCTCGCCGTACCTGCAGAACCCGCTGGCGTTGGGGGCCGACGTCGTGGTGCACTCCACCACCAAGTACATCGGCGGGCACTCGGACGCCTCGGGCGGGGCCATTGTGCTTTCCGACGCCGCCATGGCCGAGAAGATCGGCTTTGTGCAGTTCGCCGTGGGTGCCGTGTCCGCGCCGATGGAGGCCTGGCTGACCACGCGCGGGCTCAAGACGCTGGGCGTGCGGATGGACCGGCACTCCTCCAACGCGCAGGAGATAGCCGAATGGCTGGTGACCCGGCCCGAGGTGGAGCGCGTGCTGTACCCGGGCCTGCCAAACCACCCCGGACACGAGCTGGCGGCCAAGCAGATGCGCGGTTTTGGCGGCATGATCTCGGTGCAGTTCAAGGGTGGGGAGGCCGCGGCGCGAAAGGTGGCCGAATCCACGCACCTGTTCACGCTGGCAGAATCGCTGGGCGGTATTGAATCGCTCATGAACTACCCCTCGGAGATGACGCACGCCTCCGTGAAGGGCACCGAGTTGGCCGTGCCGGAAAACCTGATCCGGCTTTCCGTGGGCATCGAGGACGTCGCTGACCTGATCGCGGATCTGAAACAGGCCCTGGACTCCCTCTAGCCGAACGCCGTCTCACCTTTGGCGGGTTTTTCGCGGACGCTCTCTCAGCTTTGGCGGGTTTTTCGCAAACGCTCTCTCAGCAAGTGAGAGAGTTCCGCTTTTGACCGTCAAAAGTGAGAGAGCGTTCCTGATACGAGCGCCAAAGGTGAGAGAGCGTTGGACGGGTTATTCCGGGGGCGTGCCGTCCAACCAGGCCATGTACCGGTGGAGGGAGTCCACCGTGATTTGCCGGGCCCCGGCGTCGATCTGGCGGAACGCCCCGTACAGGCGGTCAAAGGCCAGTGGGGCCGAGACATCCAGGATGCGCTGGATGGCTTTGCGGGGGAGTGGAATGTTGTTCACGTAGCTGCGCATGGCGTTGACCGAGTGCATGTCCGCGCCGATGGCAATGGTGTCCCCCGTGAGCAGGGCGCCGCGGCCGTCGACACCCGCCGGCCAGTGCAGCACGCTGCTACCGGCAAAGTGCCCGCCGCACTGGTGCATGGCCAGCCCGGGCAGAAGTTCCACCCTGTCCGCCCACAGGTGGATGACGGGGTCCGGACGGCGAATCCACTGCCTGTCCGCCGCGGCCACGTGGACAGGTACCCCGCCGAAGGCCTGGCTCCACTGGATCGAGGAGCCCGTCAGGTGCGGATGGCTGGCCGTGATCGCGGCAACGCCACCCAGGGCGCGCACCGCCGCAATGCCGGCGTCGTCAATGAATCCCGGCGGTTCCCACAGCACATTTCCGTGGCTGGTTTGGACCAGCAGGCCGCGCTGGCCGATGCCCAGCTCGGGGACGGCCTCCACGGCATGCAAGCCGGGTTCAAGTGCGGTCACGGCAATGCGGAAACCTTGGGCGGCAAGGGTGTCGCGCGTGGTCCAGCGCTGCCCGCCCGCCGGGATGAACTGGCGTTCGTCGGCGCAAATTTCACAGACTTGCGGCGGCTCGGGGGTGTCCGGGTGTTCGATTGCGCAGGTGGCGCAGCTCCAGATGGTCATGGGTTTCCTTTTGGCTGGTTGGTGGCGATCTTAGCGCGGACTCGAAATATGGCCGGCCCACAGCAGGTCCATGGACTCGTGCGGCATCGGCTGGCCAGAGGAATGCCAGAGACGACGGCGGCGGCGGCGCAGCTGCCTGAGCCGCGCCAGCGCGTTGTCCTCTGCATGGTGGCCGGGCGTGGCAGTTGCCGGCGAAGGTGGCAACTGCTTGCGACTCGGCAGTGGTATGGGTGCGGCGGTCACGGAGGCTCCTTGATGAAGTGGTGTGCAAAGGGTGAACACCAGTGAAACAGCTCAAGCTAACTTGAGGTCAAGGCGTGATGCTGGCAGGCTGCAACCATGGCCCACATTGCCCCGAACGAGTTGCTTCCCATTGGCGAGCTGGCCCGGCGTGCCGGCATTTCGGTGCCCACCGTGCGGTTCTACGAGGAGCGCGGCCTGATCTTTTCCGAGCGCACCGCCGGCAACAAACGGATGTTTCCCCGGCATGTGCTGCGCCGATTGGCGGTGGTGGCTGCCGGGCAGAGGGTGGGGCTGACCCTGGCGGAAATTGCCGCCGCGCTGGAGCAGCTGCCCAAAAACCGTGCGCCCACGCAGCGTGAATGGCGGGTCATGGGCTCGGACTGGTCGGCGCTCGTGGCACGCCGGATCCGCCAGCTCGAGGTCCTTCAGGAGTCCCTGGACGGTTGCATTGGCTGTGGCTGCCTGTCCCTGGGCAAGTGCACTTTGTTCAACCCCGGGGATGAGGCCGCGGAAGAGGGCCCGGGCTCCCGATGGGTGCGCCGTGCGGAGGCCGTGGCGGGCGCTGATGAAAAAAAGTTGCCGTGACCGAAGGTCGGCAGAACCGGCCGGATTTTGGAGAAAGCGCCAGAAATGCCGAATTAAGCAACGGCGCATACACCATGAATTTGCGAAAACTGTGTCGAAAAGATAACAAAATGCTGATTTAAGTATCAATTTGATAAAGCTTGTTGGGTGCCTTACCGTGGAAGTACCCCACGGGGACGGCCGGACCAATTGGTAGGCCACGAATGCCCGGGCCTGTTCACACCGCTCACCGTCACAAGGTCAGGCCGCGGAAAAATACCTCCACATCAGCAGGTTCGACGGTGGTGCAAAGATGTCCGGGGACGGGCGGAGCGCAGGTGGCCTCTTCGGAGCATGCATCCATGAAGACTAATAAAATTACGCGCAATGTTGGCCGTGTCCTGGCTGTTGCAGCCATTGCCGGAGCAGGCCTGGCCGTAGCCGGGACCGGCGCAAATGCAGCCGATGGAAGCACCTGGGACCAGCTGGCGCAGTGTGAAAGCGGCGGCAACTGGTCCATTAACACGGGCAACGGATTCTCCGGCGGCTTGCAGTTCACCCCCAGCACCTGGGCCGCCTACGGTGGAACAGGCGCCCCCGAAAGCGCCTCAAGGGCACAGCAGATTGCCGTTGCCGAGCGTGTCCAGGCCGGCCAGGGTTGGGGCGCATGGCCTTCCTGTGCCGCGCAGCTTGGCCTCTCCGGCGGCGGCGGAACCGCCTACACGCCGGCTCCGGCCGCTGCACCCGTAGCGGCACAGTCCAGCGAGGTTGTCCCTGTCCAGCAGGCTCCCGTTGAGCAGGCTCCCGCCGAGCAGGCTCCCGTTGAGCAGGCTCCAGTTGAACAAGCCCCCGCCGAGCAGGCTCCCGCAGCCGTGGCCGTCAGCGGAAAGACCTACACGATTGCCTCGGGCGACACCCTAAGCACGATCGCCCAGAAGCTTGGCATCACCGGCGGATGGGAGACGCTGTACGGAGCCAACCTTGACACCGTGATCCACCCCGACCTGATCTTCACCGGCCAGGTGCTCCAGCTCCCGGCCCAGTAGTTTCCGGCCAAACAAACATTGAGGGGACACATCTCCGGTCCAACCCGGCCGGAGATGTGTCCCCTCAACGGCGTTAACGGGAGGCTGCGGCTCCCAACCGGGTAGCGACGTCGTAGGTGTACACGGGCTTGCCGCCAATGAACACCTGCAAGGCCCGCTGCATGACGTCGAGGGGATCCCCGCTCCACAGCACCAGGTCCGCGTCCTTGCCCACCTTCAACGAGCCGATCCGCTTCGCCAGTCCCAGCACCTTGGCCGGATTGATGGTGATGGCGCGCAACGCGGTATCCCTGTCCAGGCCCTCGCGGACCGCGAACGTGGCCTGGTGGACCAGGAAGTTGATGGGCACCACCGGGTGGTCGGTAATGATGGAAATTTCGACGCCGGCCGCGGCCAGCTTGCCCGGGTTGGCGATCGAGCGGGCCCGCAGCTCGGGCTTGGACTTGGTGGTGAACAGCGGGCCGATCAACACCGGCGTACCCCGGGCAGCCAGGACATCGCCCAAAACGTGGGCCTCGGTGCCGTGGTCAATGACAAGGTCGTAGCCAAACTCGTCGGCCAGGCGGATGGCCGTGGCCACGTCGTCTGCGCGGTGGCAGTGCTGGCGCCACGGGATTTCCTTGCGCAGCACCATGGCCAGCGCCTCAAGATGGATGTTGCGGGGCCTCGGCTCGGGCAGCGCCAACCAGTTTTGCGCGTCCATGAACGCCTTGCGGATCACGAGCGCCGTGCCCAGCCGGGTGGACGGCGTCTGCTTCTTGTCCCCGTATATGTTCTTGGGGTTCTCGCCGAGCGCCGACTTCAGCCCGCTGGGGGAGCGCAGCACCATTTCCTCGATGTACCGCCCGTGCGTGTGCAGCGCCACGGCCAGCCCGCCGATCGGGTTCCCGGAGCCGGGGTTCACGTTGACCGCCGTGATGCCGCCGGCCAGGGCGTCGTCAAATCCGGGATCGAACGGGTTCACGGCGTCCAGGGCACGCACCCCTGCCATGACGGGGTCGGTCATCTCATTGACGTCGCTGGTGGAGCCCACCTCGCCCTCGGGGTGCATGCCCAGGTGGACGTGGGCATCGATGAAACCGGGCAGCAGCCACTTGCCCGCCGCATCCAGGACGTCGGCACCGGCGGGCACCTGGACGGAGGCGCCCAGCGCCAGGATCTTCCCGCCCTCCACCAACACCGTGCCGTCGAACGGCTCGCCCTCCACGGGCACCACATGGGCGTTGGTGATGGCCAGCACGCGCTTTTTCGCGGCGTCGGCGGCCTCCCGGATGGCGGCACTGATCGACGCCGTGTTGGCCGCAGGCCTGGAAGGAACGCCCTTGGCCGGCTTGCCCTTGCCGGACGGTTTTCCGGAACCCGGCTTGGAAGGCGGTGTCGGAGCGGCAGCCGCCGCAGCCGGTTTGGTCACCCGTCCCGGAACAAAAGCGGGCTTGGGGGTGGGCAGTGTGGGAGTCATGACAGCCTTTCGATGCGTGGGCGCCGCGGCGGCACGGCTGGAAGCAGGCCGGCGGCCCTTTTCTCCAAGCTACCCCGAAAGCGGCTGCCGCGTGCGGTGTCCGGCACGTAAGCTGGGTGCGATGAAGCGTAAAACTGCATTGATCACCGGCGTGGGCCGCACCGTCGGCATCGGCGCCGGCATTGCCCGGGCGCTCGCCGCCGACGGCTGGGACCTGGTGCTGAACTACTGGCAAGCCTATGACGAACGCATGCCCTGGGGCGTCCAGCCCGACGACGTGCGCACCTTGACGGTGGAACTCGAGGACGCCGGAGCCCGGGTGTGGGCGGTGCCGGCGGACCTGGGCGACCCGACCGCCGTCGAACGCTTGATGGCACGGATCGCCGAGGCTGCCGGTCCCCTGCAGGGCATGGTGCTTTCGCACAGCGAATCCGTCGACTCGGGCGTCCTCGACACCTCCCTGGAAAGTTTTGAGCGCCACTTTGCCGTGAACTCCCGGGCCAGTTGGCAGCTGGTGGCCGCGTTCGCCCGCCAGGCCACGGCCGAGGGCGGCGCCATTGTTGCGCTGACCAGCGACCACACGGCCTTCAACCTGCCCTATGGCGCCTCCAAGGGGGCCCTAGACAGGATGGTGATTGCCGCGGCCAGGGAGCTGGGTGGGCGGGGCATCAGCGCCAATGTCCTGAACCCGGGACCTGTGGACACCGGCTGGATGGACGATTCCACCCGCACCGCGCTGACGGCGATGCAACCGGGCGGCCGGCTCGGGACACCGGCCGATGTGGCCCCCACGGTGGCATTCCTGCTGTCCCCGGGCGGGCGTTGGGTGAGCGGGCAGCTGATCAAGGCTGACGGCGGATTCTCGGCGTAAACAGCCAACAGTCAGGAACCCGTCAAGAAGCAGTGGCGGGGCGTTAAGAACACGTAAAAAGGG
>JBAUMA010000455.1:0-2782 GCA_049578485.1 Specibacter sp. | reverse complement strand
GAGTCTAGCTGGGCGGGATCACCTACCAGCACTATTTTGGCGCCTGCGGCTTGGGCTTGGTGGGTGAGGGCGGTGAGCTGGTAGGTGGAGACCATGGAGGCTTCATCGATAATGACGAGCTGGTTGGCACGGAAGTGCCAGCGGCCTTGTTCCGCTGCCAACGACGCGAGGCTCTTTATGACGCGCTCATGCTTGTGTCGGGTTGCTGGTGTCGAGTCTGCAGGGAGGCTGCGGAGCAAACGTTCGCTGGTCAAGTAGCGCTCGGTCCGGGCCGCGGCGCCGCCGCCGGCGGATTCGTGGAGCCACTTGGCCACGTTCTCGGCTGGCAGTCCCAGGGCGGTGGCGAGCACGTCAGCTGAAACTGCCGACGGGGCCAGGGCCACCACGCTGCCGTGTCCGTATGCTTGTTGCCAGGCACCCGTGAGCGCGTGCATGGTGCTCGTTTTGCCGGCCCCGGCGGGGCCGGTGATGGCATCGACGCGGTGCCTGCTGGCAAGTATCTGCAGGGCGGCGTCGCGCTGGTCACTGGGGAGTAACTGGTCGGGGCAGGCAAGCAGGGTGTCGATGGCGTCCCAAGGATCCAGTCCCGGTCCGTCCGTGGACCTGGCGGCGGTCATGATGGCGTCCTCGTTGGCGAGGATCGTCGAATCGGAGAATGTCAGGCCGTCGGGCAGGTCGAAGACGGTGTGGCGGCTGCTGGCAATGTCGGGGTGGGCCTCCACGGGAGCGGTGTATCTGTAGTCATTCAGTGCGACGGAGCAGGCCTCGGCTGCGGTAGCGACCTCATCGATCATGAGTGTCCGGTCGGTGGCGGTGGCCATGCGAATTTCTGCACAGACTCGTTCTGCCTCGGCCAACAGGTTCCAACGATTCCAGGTCGATCGTTTCTGGGCAACCAGGTCCTGGACGAGTTGTCCGGCTGCCTCCAGCCAGTCGGGCGTCAGCTCGGAACGTTCCAGCGGCGTCGTGCGTGAGCGGTGGACGGTTTCGGCCACGACTTGTTCTGGCGATTTTCCGAGGCGCTCCGCCCTGTCCCGCCACTGGTGCAGACGGTCGTTGAGTGGGATGGGTTCGCTGGGTTTGGGTGGGCGTGTTGCCAGCGTTGCCTGTTGGCGGAGCTTGAGCACGGTTGTTTCGGAGGGTTCACGGCCGTGGTCTTGCCTCCATTTGGAGACCAGGTGATCCTTTTCCAGCTCAATGGATCGGGCCCGCGTGGAGAACTCTGAGATGAGGGTTGGGTCGATGCCTGCGAGTTCAGTGATGAAGTTGTGGCTGGCAACAGCAGGTGCCCTGAGTTCAGCAACCGTCCCCATCTGGCGATGGAGTTCGTCGAAGAGGAGCCCGTTGTAGTGTTCGCTGGCCGCCACAACCGATTGGTAGATGGTGCGGGCATCAAGGGTTGACCACGCCCCATCGGATGTCCGCTGAACCCGGTTGGCGATCACTAAATGAGTATGGAGCTGCGGATCCCCGGCTCGGGATTCCCAGTGGTCGAAAGATGCTGCGACAGCACCCTTGACCGGCACGTTGGCCACGCCGTTATGGCCGGCGCGGGTATGGATGGCATTTGTTTCCAGCCACTGAAGAGTTTCACTCACGGCCCGGTGGTGCGCAGCAAGCACCCGGTCCTGGATGTCCTTTGAACTCAGGGCCCAGAGGACTGAGACGGACTTCGGAACGCTGAACGTCAGGTCGAAGCCGGCGACTGGGGCCCGAACTTTCGTGGCCTCATCCAGCTGGCCGCTGGGATGGACAGCGGTGCGGTGGCCGTGCGGTCTCCCGAGGGGTTCCCCGGTGACCGGTTTGCTGGCTTGCTCGAAGACGGACTTGGCGGCCGAGTCTGTGACGATGGCACCTGGCTCGAGGCCGATGCCCGCTATTCCCGCCCCCAGCCAAGTGCCGCTAGGGTTGCCTGACTTGGTGTAGTACCCGGTCAGATCCTTGACGCTCATGTCTCCGTGGGCGGTGGTCCTGAGCAGGTACTTCACGCCGGCATCGGCTGAGAGCCGGGCAATGGACATGGTCATGGCCCGCACCATCCACGCCGGGCGTGCAGCGCAGCCACCAATGTGTGGATATCGCCGTGACTTTGGATTCCGTTGCAGCACTTCATACCAGTTCATGGTGATTGGAGGGCATAACGACATGACCAAGCGTAGGTAGCGGGCGTGTCGCCGCTTGGATGCAAGACGTGTGACGATCTTCAAAGCCGGGAAAAACGTCCGGTGTCGTGGTTGTGGTTGCCGACTTGGGACCTTCTTGACGAAGAGCCTGTGGCGTTGCCGGAGCAGTTGTTGCAGAGGGCTGTGCGTCGGATCAAGGGTCGTGGATCGGCCATCGAGTCATGACAAGGAGGCGCGGCGTCCATGGCGGCAGCGTCTCCGTTTGGGGGGGCGGTCTGTGCGACGGTCCAGTCGGCTGGTCCTCCTGGGCCGCCATACAGTTACCGTCGACCTTTCGGTTTGTTGTCGGGCAGCAACGTCCCGTGTGTGCGCTTAGCCCGGTGGTGTTCAGTTGCCTCGCGAACGTACTCCCATGTGCTCGATCCATTTGATGACGTTGCTGCGTTGAGTGCCGGGGGTGGCGGCAATATCGAGGACGGTTCCATTCCCGTATGCGGGGGTGAAGGCGAGGTCGGCACCGCGTTCGTGGAGGTGCTCGGCGGCACGGCGTTGTCCGGCGGCGCAGGCATGCCAGAAGCCCTGGTTGATCGCCTCTTGCGTCGAGTTGGCCGGTTCGCACAGGAGTTCCTCGATCCGATCCAGCTTGCCGAGGGCCGACG
>JBAUMA010000454.1:0-2245 GCA_049578485.1 Specibacter sp. | reverse complement strand
CGATCGGCATGACCCACTCCCTCCTGGATGTGCGCGACTTCAGCGAACAGGCCATGAAGGGCGACGTCGTGTCCCTGGCCGCCGCCGACGAGGCACATTCCACCCTGTGGCCCACCCTGCGCCAGGACGGCCAGACAGTGTTCCGCTGGGCCGTGTGGGAGATGGCCAAGATGGCCAAGAAGGCCCTCGACGTCGCCGGCATCACCGCCGATGACCTGGGCGCATTCGTGCCGCACCAGGCCAACATGCGGATCATCGACGAACTCGCCAAGCAGCTCAAGCTGCCCGAGCACGTCGTCATTGGCCGCGATATTGCCGACGCCGGCAACACCTCAGCAGCTTCCATCCCGCTGGCAACACACCGTCTGCTGGCCGAGAATCCGGAACTCTCCGGTAAGCTCTCGCTTCAGATCGGCTTTGGTGCCGGTCTGGTGTTTGGCGCCCAAGTGGTGCGCCTCCCCTAGATTCAGATAGCAGGTCTAACCGCAAACGTGGTTTGATCGTCACTGCCTGAAAAGATCAAAGCCCTTGATCACAGCGAAAACAACAAGAGAAGGAGCCATCAATGGCTAGCAACGAAGAAATCCTGGCCGGCTTGGCTGAAATCGTCAACGAAGAGACCGGTCTTGCCCCCGAGGCTGTCGAGCTGGACAAGTCCTTCACGGACGACCTGGACATCGACTCGATCTCCATGATGACCATTGTGGTCAATGCCGAAGAGAAGTTCGATGTGAAGATCCCGGACGAGGAAGTCAAGAACCTCAAGACCGTTGGCGACGCAGTCAGCTTCATCGCCGGCGCCCAGGCGTAATTTAGCGCGATAGTTGCCCTTTTCCCGCTAGTGCGACACAGGGCATAGTGGCCGGCCGGCACCATTGCGTGCCGGCCGCCACAGCACCACGACATTCTGTCCTGTACTTTTTTCTTTTTTAGAGAGTTGAACCATGGCCCGCAAAGTAGTCATCACCGGACTCGGAGCAACCACGCCGATCGGCGGCGACGTCCCGACCATGTGGAGGAACGCCCTGAAGGGTGTTTCCGGAACACACACCCTGACCGACGACTGGGTGGAAAAGTACGACATCCCCGTACATTTCGCCGCCCGGGTCACGAATCCGGCCTCCGAGGTTCTGAGCCGCGTCGAGGCCAAGCGCATGGACCCTTCCACCCAGTTCGCCGTGTTTGCCGCCCGCGAGGCATGGAAGGACTCGGGCCTTCAGGAGATCGACCACGACCGCCTGGCCGTGGCATTCGCCACCGGCATCGGCGGAGTTTGGACGCTCCTTGACGCCTGGGACACCCTGCGTGAAAAGGGCCCGCGCCGCGTGCTTCCCATGACGGTGCCCATGCTCATGCCCAACGGTCCCGCCGCAGCCGTCAGCCTCGACCTGGGTGCCCGCGCCGGCGCCCACACCCCTGTTTCAGCCTGCGCCTCCGGCACCGAGGCGATGCACATCGCCCTGGAGCTGATCCGTTCCGGCAAGGCCGACGTCGTGGTGGCAGGTGGCGCCGAAGCCGCCATCCACCCGCTGCCCATGGCCGCCTTCGCCGCCATGCAGGCGCTGTCCAAGCGTAATGACGATCCCGAGCACGCCTCACGCCCCTACGACGTCAGCCGCGACGGCTTCGTCATGGGCGAGGGCGCCGGCGCACTGGTCCTCGAAGCCGAGGAGCACGCCATTGCCCGCGGGGCCCGCATCTACGGCGAGCTGGCCGGCACCTCGGTCACGGCCGATGCCTACCACATCACCGCCCCGGACCCCGAGGGCCTGGGTGCCACCCGCGCCCTGAAGGCTGCCTTGTTCGACGCCCGCGCACAGGCGGAGGATGTGGTGCACGTCAACGCGCACGCCACCTCCACCCCCGTGGGCGACCGGCCGGAGTACACGGCCCTGCGTGCCGCCCTGGGAGACCACGTGGACAACGTGTGCGTATCTGCCACCAAGTCACAGACCGGGCACCTGCTGGGCGCTTCAGGGGCCGTTGAGTCGGTGTTGACGGTTTTGGCCGTGTACCACCGCCTGGCCCCCGTCACGATCAACCTCGAAAACCAGGATCCGGACATCCCCCTGGACGTTGTCACCGGGTCCCCGCGGGCGCTGCCCGAGGGCCAGATCATGGCGTTGAACAATTCGTTCGGCTTTGGCGGCCACAACGCCGTTGTTGCCATCCGCAGCACCGGCCCCAAGGCCGAAATGTCCTAGGCTTCGTTCCCAGGAACGACGGCGGCGCCCACCTTTTGGTG
>JBAUMA010000453.1:0-2843 GCA_049578485.1 Specibacter sp. | reverse complement strand
GTCCACCCGGGAGTCGGCCAGCTCGGCGCGCACCATGTGAGTGGCGCCGTCGTCCGTCCGGACCACCACGGTGCAGTCGGCCAGCGATGCCACCTCCACGCCGTCGGCGTTCAGCCTAGCCACGGAGACGGCGGCGCTGGGGAATCGGACGGTTTCGGCCCCCACCAGCGCGGTTGCTTCGGCATCGACGGCGGCCAGGGCGGCGGCCAGCCGTTGCCGCACCGTGTCCCCGCCACCACGCGCCAGCTCCATACTCAACACCTGGGCCAGCCACTGGGGATCGCTGGAAGCCGGCAACCCCAGCGGATCAAGCAAGGTGGTGGCCCCGTCAATGACCCATGCGTGCGGGCCGAAAAAGCCGCAACTGTCCTCCATGACGTGGGCGTCGCCCTCAAATTGGACACGGGCCAGGGTTTCCCAACGAAGACTCATGCTGCCATCCTGCCAGAATTCGGCAGCCGCCCATGGCTCGGCCGGAACGCGCCCCACCGTCTGAGCCGGGGCGGAAGGGACGCCCCAGGCATCAAGGACGACACCATCCGGGACACGCTAAACTGAAAAAATACGATCATTGTTGATCGCTAGTCACACAAAGTTTGCATGACCCGTCAAGAGTGGAGCCAGCCATGGGCACGCACCCGACCACAAGAACCGTCACCGTCCCGTGGTCCCACCACGTGTCCCTGCCCGCCGGACTGCTGGGCCCGAACACCGTGGGCTATCACGCCGAGACGAGGTCCCTCCAGGACCCGAGTTCGCTTCCCGTCCACCGGCGGACAGGACTGTGGTGCGCGTCACCGATTTTGGCGCGGATCCGTCCGGCGTCGCGGATTCCGCCAGGGCCGTCCATGAAGCGATCCTGCATGCGCGCGGACTGGCCGGGGCCGTCACCATCGAGTTCCCGCACGGTCGCTACACGATGTTCCCGGAAGACGCACCCAAACGGGAACTCTACGTCTCCAATACCGTGGGCCGTTTCGAAGAATTCAAGGTCAAGAACATTGGAATCCTGCTCGAGGACATGCACGAGGTCATTGTCGAAGGCAACGGCTCGGAGCTGACCTTCCACGGCCGGGCCACCCAATTCGCGGTGATCCGCTCCACCGATGTGACCATCCGGAACTTCAGCACGGACTGGCACGCGCCTCTTGTCGTGGACCTGACCGTGCTGGCCAGCGGCGTGGAGGCAGGCTTCGGCTTCCGCGACATCAAGGTGCCGTCCGGCGTCGGCTACGCGATCAACGGCGCCACGGCCACCTTCACGGGCGAAACCAGTTCGGCCACCGGCGAGCCCTACTGGTCCCACGGCCCCGAGGTGGCCACCGAATGGCAGAACCAGATCCGAGATTTGGCCAGCGGGCTGACGCTGCGCTCACCCCTGCCGCTGTGGACCGATTCCCGCTCCGTGAGCGAGCGGGGCAACAACGTGCTGCGTATCAGCTACGACTTCCCCGAGGACCCGGGCGACGCCGGCAAGGTCTACGAGTTGCGCCAGCGACCGCGTGACACCCCCGGTGGCCTTATCTGGGAATCCGAACGGGTAGAACTGAAGGACCTGGCTCTGCACTACCTGCACGGCTTTGGCATTGTCGGCCAGCTCAGCCGTGACTTGTCCCTGGACGGAATCAGCCTGCGCGCCATGCCCGGCAGCTGGCGCCAAACCGCCGGACTGGCCGACTTCATCCAGCTCTCGGGCGTTGCCGGCAAAGCGCAAATCACCAACTGCCTCTTCGACAACCCGCACGATGACCCCATCAACATCCACGGCACCTACGTGCAGGTGGAGGCGATCGACCGCGCAAACCGCACCGTGACCCCGAAATACATGGAGCGGGACACCGCCGGATTCCCCCAGTTCTACCCGGGCGATGAGTTGCGGTTCGTCAAACGAGCCACCCTGCTGTCCGACGGCGCCGAGGACTATACAGTGGTCGCGGTGACCGGCCCCAACGGGATGGACACCTCACATGACCTGGAGCGCATGACCGGCATCTACATTTCCGCGGACGCGGACTACTGGTACGAATCAAGCGGCGTCACGAACGCAACCATCCGCAACAACGTCTTTGACCGTCCCGCGAGCGGCTGGGCCGCCATCTGGTTCGACCCCACCAACGCCGCCTCGGAACCGGCACGGACCGTCCACAGCAACATCAGCATCGACGCCAACCGCTTCATGCTCCTGCCGGGCGGATCCCTGGTCCAGGGCAAATTCGTGGCGGGTTTGTCCTTCACCAACAACCATGTGGGGCACTACGCACCCACTGCGGAGACGCCCGCCGACTGCGCAGGGGCGCTCTTCGACTTCTCCGCGAGCCACGGCCTTGCCTTCTCGGGCAACCACTACGCGCCGGGCTTCAACGCGGCCGTGGCCATCTCCGAGATGCCGGCCGGCGAGGTCGACGGCGCGGCGGACGGCGTCGAAAGCCGCATCGTCAACGTCACGGCAGACGTTGGCCGGCCGGCCATCACCGGCACCCCGGCGGGGCACGACGGCGGCACCCTCTTGGCGCCGCTGCTTGACCCCGCTTGGGCGGGTGTCGACTTTGGCGCGCCCGCCTCGCCGCTGGCATGGCTCACGCACGCGCCGGCCGGAACCACCCAGGTGTCCGTTGTACTGGCCGCTGCGGAGCCGGGCACCTCGCTGCACATCGACTACAACGACCGGAAAGTCAGTACCAGTGCGGACGGCGCCTACGTCCTCGAGCTGCTGGCAGGGCCGAACATCCTGGAAGTCCGGACGCTGGAGGCCGACCGGCGCGCCGGCCAGACCTATCGCTGGGTGATCATCGCAGCGTAGCTGCGGACCGCCAGGCAACATGGCCAGGCATAGGGAGGACGGG
>JBAUMA010000452.1:0-1745 GCA_049578485.1 Specibacter sp. | reverse complement strand
GCCGCGGCCAGGCAGCGGTAGGTTTGGGTGTCGGTCATGGCCACAACTCCTTGCAGGAGAGGTACGGATGCCGGCGGTCTGCCCACTTCGCTGGAGCAAGCACTCTCCGCCCCAGACGCCGATCAGCGATCTTACCACGAGCGATGGCCCTAGATGACCATTTCACAAATGGCCGAGCAGTTCCAGTTGGGCTAGGCAAATCGGGGCATTTGCGGCAAACTGGCAGGCCTACGAGCCTCCATTCCTCGGCAAGGATGCCAACATGCCTCACCCCTGTGCTCCCCCGATTGTTTTGGATGCCGAAGGTCGTCAGCGGCTTGAGGTCCTGACCCGGGCCCATTCCACGCCGCAAGCGTTGGTCTTCCGATGTCGTCTGATCTTGCGGATCGCGGCCGCCGATCAGGCGTCCAATTTGCAGGTCGCCAACGAGATGGGGTGTGTCCGCAACACCGTGGCTCACTGGCGAACCCGCTATGCTCAGCACGGTCTCGCCGGTCTTCAAGATGCTCCGCGGCCTGGTCGGCCACGGAACTTTTCCCCCCGACGAACAGCTGGAAGTCGTCACGCTGGCGACCAGCACGACCGCCGAGCATGACTGCGTGGCCAGCCAGTGGAGTCTGGACGACCTGGCCGCCAACCTGGTCAACCAGCACGCCCGCGAAGCCATGAGTCGCTCCACGATCTGGCGCGTGCTGCGCGAGGCCGACCTGAAACCGCATCGCAGCGTCTACTGGCTCAACAGCCACGATGCCGACTTCGACGCCAAGGCCCAAGCGATTTGCCGCCTGTACGTCCAGTCGCCTGCCCTGTACCAGCAGGGCGAGTTGGTCATCTGCTGCGACGAAAAGACCGGCATGCAAATTCTCCAGCGGAAATACCCCACGCAGCCGGCCCAGCCCGGCAAGCCCGCAAAACGCGAACACGAATACATCCGCCACGGCACGCGTGCGTTGATCGCCTCGTTCGTGGTTCCCACCGGCGAGGTCGTGTGGAACTTGGGCGTGACACGCACCAGTGTCGATTTCGCCGCCCACCTCGCCCACGTCGCCTCGCGGTTCGCCGACCACCGGCGTTTTCATTGGGTCCTCGACAACCTGAACACCCACTGGAGCCTCGACGTCTGTGCGCTCATGGCGCGGCTGAACGGAGTGCCATTCCACCAACCAAGCCTGCGCACCGGCGCCGAACGACGCGCCTTCCTGACGGATCCAGATCACGACCACGTCTTTCATTTCACGCCCAAACACGGTTCGTGGCTCAACCAAGTCGAACTCTGGTTCAGCACCCTGGCTCGTCGCTGGCTCAAACGAGGTGACTTCGCTTCGGCCGAGGACTTCATCGCCCGGTTGCAGGCCTACCTGGACGACTACAACGCCCATCGAGCCCATCCGTATCGCTGGACCTACACCGGGCAACCCTTGGTCCGCGCCACCCCTTTCAGCCAAACACGACGCCAGCAACGCTTCGGACGGGCCTGGTTTGGCTCACGCCCACAACCATTCGAACGATGCTTCCACCCGCCTCGTCCCTATCGTCGTCGCTTGGTTGACAAACTGCTCACGCACTTATGAAATGGCCATCTAGCACCGGGTCCGTGTATCAGGGCAAGCGGCTCACCTTGAGGATTCTTACGGGTGGGGTCAGCTTCTGGCCGTCGGCCGGGGCCGCTTGAATCTTGCGCACCACAACCATGCCCTTGACCACGCGGCCGAACGCGGCGACTCCCTGGCCGGCGGGATTACGCT
>JBAUMA010000451.1:0-9773 GCA_049578485.1 Specibacter sp. | reverse complement strand
AGTGACGGCCGTGGCAACGCGCCGCCACGGCCGTCACGCCCGCGGGGAGTCAAAGCCGGGTGCGCTGTGGTGGCTGGCGCAGACAGCATCGTGGCTTGTGTTGTTCACGGTGGCGGCCCTGGCCATCGTCATGGTGGTGCTTCCCCGAGTCTCGGGCGGGACGGCCTACACCGTGCTGACCGGCTCCATGGAGCCGGTCATGCCGCCGGGCACCCTGGCCGTGGTACGGCCCGTGGATCCGGCAACACTGCGCACCGGCGACGTCATCACCTACCAGATCAAGGCCGGTGAACCCGATGTGGTCACGCACCGCGTCTTCGGCGTTGGAACCACGCTTGGCGGCGAGCTGACGGTCACCACCTTGGGCGATGCCAACAATTTGGCCGATCCGCCCGTGCAGCCGGAACAGATCCGTGGCCGGCTCTGGTATTCCGTGCCGTACCTGGGCTACATCAACACTGCCCTGACGGCGAAGCTGCGGAGCGGGCTGTTGGGCGTTGCCGCAGCCGCCCTCCTGGGATACGCCGCGATCATGGCCGCCGGCGCAGCCCGCGACCACTTTCGCAAGCGGCAACCATGACGCACCGCAAGCCGGGCACCCTCGCCCGTTCGGGGCACGTAGGCAGGAATGGTCAGGCTCGTGTCGCGGCCTTGCTGGCGATGTCCGGCTTGGCCCTCCTCGCCGTCCTCGGTGCGGCCGCGGCTCCAGCGGTTGCCGGGCCCGATGCCGGCAGGCCCGGGCTTCTAGGGAACGGGATGGAGTACAGCGGCGACGGCGTCCATTACGGCGTCGGGCTGCCGGAGCTGTTCGACGATGCGCCGAAGCTGGTCCCGGGCGAATTCGTGGAGCGGACCTTTTGGCTGCGCAACGGCAATGCCATGGCAGTCGACGTTTCCGTGCTTGCCCCGGCCCCGGCACACGGCGTAGTGGTGGACGTCCGTACCGCCGCTGAGGACTTTTTGGCGATGGAACCAGGCGCCAGTGCCAGCGTGCACGTTGCCGCCCGGCTTCCGGCCACTGCCGGAAATGGTTCACAGGGCCGGCAGCTCGAGGTGGTGCTGCGGGTCCTCGTGACGGAATCCCGTGCCGGCACCCCGGCGAGTCCAAGCACCCCGGTGAACCCCGGCGATCCGGCCGGCCTTGGTGATCAACCGGGCCCCGGCGAGCTTGGCGAAACGGGCGCCGCCATCGGGATGTGGCCGCTGGCGGCCGCCACCCTGGCCGGCGGGGCAGCGGCACTGACGTTCCGGCGTCGAACACCACCGGCAGGCACCGCCGGGGACAACAGTGGTGAGGAAGGACGGCAATGATCAAGAACAAGGGGCTCCCTTCGCGGCGGGCCATGCAGGTCAAGGCCTTGCTGTCCCTGGGCGTCCTTGCGGGACTGGGCGCCGTGTCCACCCTGGCCGCCTGGACGGGGTCCGCAACAGCCTCCGCAACCATTGGGGCGGGCACCGTCGCTCTGGGCGCCGGGGCCACAGCAGGGACAGCGACGGCCAGCTACACGGTCGTCACGGCTCCCAACTGGTTCCCGGGCATGAGCCAGGCTGTCCCCGTGGTCGTGAAGAACTCCGGCACTATCGCTGCCGTTTACTCAATTCAGGGCAGCGTGGCCGAAACTGGCGGCGGCGCGCTCGGCAATGGCCTGAACGTGCTGGTGACCACCGGCACCGTGGTGGGCATTTCGCCGACGGGTGTTTGCAGCGGCGGAGCCGAGCTGGTGGCCAAGGCCGCCGGTGCCGCTTTCCCCGCGGCGGTGGCGAGGCCCACCGCACTGGCGGCGGGCAGCTCGGAAACGCTGTGCGTGCAATATACGCTGCCTACCACGGCACCCAACTCTCTTCAGGGCAGCACCACCGCAGTCACCCTGACTTTTACTGCCACCATCGGGTCCTGACATGCGGCACATCAAGCAGCAGAACAAGCAAGCTCGGGGGACCGGTGTGGGGTGGCAGCGATGGGCGCTGAACATTGGCGCCGTCCTGGGTTCCCTGTGCCTGACCGCCGCCGCATTGACCCTGGTGTTGGGACTGAAGCCGTTGATCTTCGCCTCCGGATCCATGGGGCCGGGCATTCCCACCGGTTCGCTGGGGCTGGCCATTGCCACACCTGCTGCGGACGTTGTGCCGGGCCAGGTGGTGTCGGTGGTGTCCTCCGACGGCACCCGCGTCACGCACAGGGTGGTCTCGGCGGACCCGCGGACCGGGCTTGTGCTCAAGGGGGACGCGAATACCGTGGCCGACCTCCAACCGTATACGGCGCAAATCGTGGACAGGGTCTTTTTCAGCGTGCCGGGTCTTGGCTACGTGGCAGGTTTCCTTGGCCAGCCGTGGGTGTATTTCCTGGGTGGGCTGCTGTGCGCACTCCTGGTGTACATCGCATTCTTCCGCAAGGATGCCGACCCCGGGACTCCGGGTCCTGACGCGGGGGACGACGCCGGCCTGGTCGGTCCCGAGGAGGGCCGCGCCGATTGGGGGCGCTACAGTTCCCTGAGTGTTCCCGCGCAGGCTCCCGCCCGAGCCTTCCGCCCGGGCGGCCGACGGCCCGCCCGGGCAATGCCAAGGGCCGTGGCGGTCCTTGTGGCACTGGCCTTGGTAGTGCCGGCGGGGTTGTCCGTGCGGGCGGAGCCGACCCGGGCAGCGTTTGTGGGGAAGGCTGACGCGCACACGGCGGTGTCGGCAGCACGATTGCTGCCGGCAACATCCGTGAAGTGCAACCAGACCTCCGACAAGGAAGTGGTCGACATTAAATGGGATGCACCCGCTGCCGGGCTGGTCCCGGCTATGGGGTATCGGATTTCCGTGTTGGTGGGAGGCAAGAGCAACAGCGAGACGCTTGGCGCAAGTGTTCGGACTGAGACGCTGTCGATCAAGGACGGCAATGGACTGCTGGGTGCCGTGCTTGGCCTCCTGGTCGACATCCTGTCGCTGCTGCTGCCCTACAGCTACCCCGTGACGGTCAGCGTCGTGGCGCTGTATCCGAACGGCTGGGAGTCTGCTCCCGCCACTTATGGCACTCTCGTTGCGGCAAACAAGGGTGTCTTACTCGGAGGCAAGACGTTGACCTGCTGACGAGTTACGCCCCGAGAAACCGACGGAGGGCTGCCGAGTCTGACGATGTGACCCGTCAGTCTCGGCAGCCCTCCGTCAGTCTCGGTGGTTGGCCGGTGGCTAGGCGTGCGTATTGAGCCATTCTTGGGCCAGCGTGGCCTGCAGGTTCAAAGCCTTGCCGATGACGGGCTCGGCCGCCGAAGCGATCTTGGCGCCGAGGAACGGGACGGCGGACTTGACCTCGCCGTTGAGTTCCACCACGGTGTCTTCGCCGGAGGCGACCAGCCGCTGCGTGGCCTGGACGTCCACCGGGGCGCCGGCGACGGTCAGCTTGATCGTGTTGGTGCGGGCACCGTCGGCTTCCGGGGCGCTCCAGGACTCTTCCTGGGTGACGGTCAAGGACGCGCCCACAAACTTGCGGGCAATTTCCGGCATACGGTTGGTGGGCAGCGTGCGCACAGTCTTGGTGGTGAACGCCCCGGAGGTGGGACCGCTGATCTCAAACGACTTCAGCTCCCCGCCCACCGTGAAGCTGACATGCTTGATGAAGTCCTCGTTCGTGAACACATCGGTGACGCGCTGGGCGGTGGCGGACAAGGTGGTCGAGGCGGCAAGTGCCATGATTTCTCCGAACATTGGTGGTTGCGAAAGCAGTTCTCAGGATACCTTGGCCCGGCCGCACCGGAGTAAGCTGGAACGGTCCCCGGGGTTCTAGCGAATTCCGGGCTTTCGTGCTGTTTTTGGCACGGCGGAAAAGTTCGAGCGTGGCGGTTTCCGCCATGCGCCTAGGAGATAAGCCACCCATGAGTCTTGAAGGTCTGCGTACAGCCCTGGCCGAGGATCCCGTCTTTGCCCGGGTGCGCACATACGCGGCCGCGTCCCCTGCCGGGCGCAGCACCGACCTGGCCTTTACCGCCCCCGCCGGCATGCGGGCCGTGCTGCTGGCCGAGATGGCCGACGGCCTGGCCGCGGCACCCGACGGTGGCGCCGGCGTCGTGCTGGCCATCACGGCCACGGGGCGCGAAGCCGAGGACACCGTGGCCGCCCTGCGCTCCTACCTGCCCCAGGACGCGGTGGCCGAATTCCCCAGCTGGGAGACCCTGCCGCACGAGCGCCTGTCCCCGCGCTCGGACACCGTGGGCCGCCGCCTGGCCGTGCTGCGCCGCCTGGCCCACCCCGAGCTGAGCGCCGGCGGGCAGCTGCGCGTGGTGGTGGCACCCATCCGGGCCGTGGTGCAGCCGATCGTGGCCGGGCTGGGCGAACTGGTTCCCGTCCACGTGAAAGTAGGCGAGGAGATTGGCTTCACCGACCTCGTCAAGCAGCTGGCCGACGCCGCCTACGCCCGGGTTGACATGGTCACGCACCGCGGCGAATTTGCCGTGCGCGGCGGCATCCTGGACGTTTTCCCGCCCACCGAAAACCACCCGATCCGTATCGAGTTCTTTGGCGACGAGGTGGATCAAATGCGCTGGTTCTCCGTGGCCGACCAGCGCTCGCTGACCTCGGTCAAGGGCGAAATTTCCCACCCCACCGAGCTGTACGCGCCGCCGTGCCGGGAAATCCTGATCACTCCCACCGTCATGGGACGGGCCGCGAAGCTGAAGAACTCCATGCCCGCCGCGGCTGTCATGCTCGAAAAGATTGCCGGCGGCATCGCCGTGGAAGGCATGGAATCGCTGGCCCCGGCCCTCGTGGACGGCATGGTGGCGCTGACCTCCCTGTTCCCGTCCGGCTCCGTGGCCGTGGTGCTGGAACCGGAAAAGGTCCGGGCCCGCGCCCACGACTTGGAATCCACCAACGAGGAATTCCTCGAGGCCGCCTGGTCCACGGCGTCCGACGGCGGCACCGCGCCCCTGGACCTGTCCTGCCAAAGTTCCGTCCCCGACGGCGTGGACCTGGCAGCCGCCAGCTTCAAGTCGCTGACCGAAACCCGCACAGCGGCCCTGGAGAACGATGTGGCCTGGTGGTCCATCAACTCGCTGGCCCAGGATGAGGAACTGCTGCCGGAGCTGGACGTGGTGAACCTGCATGCCCGCGAGCCGCGCGGCTACCGCGGCGACGTGGCGGAGATGATGGAATTCATCGGCTCCCGGGTCAAGGACCAGTGGCGCGTGGTGGTGGCCACGGAGGGCCCCGGCCCCGCCCAGCGCCTGGCTGAGCTGTTCCACGAAGCCAACATCCCGGCGTCGCGCGTGGAATCGCTGGATGCCCAGCCGCAGCCGGGCATCATCGAGGTCACCACGGCCGACGTCGGACGCGGCTTTGTCCTGGACTCGCTCAAGCTGGGGCTGCTGACCGAGGCGGACCTGCTGGGCCGCGCGTCGGCCGTCTCCACCAAGGACATGCGCAAGCTGCCCTCCAAGCGGCGCAACGTGGTGGACCCCCTCCAGCTGCGGGCCGGCGACTACGTGGTGCACGAACAGCACGGCGTGGGCAAATTCGTGGAGCTGATCCAGCGCAAGGTGGCCGGTGCCGGAACCGGGGGCTCGGTGGGACTGCGCGAATACCTGGTGCTCGAATACGCACCCTCCAAGCGCGGGGCGCCGGGGGACAAGCTGTTTGTCCCCACCGACCAGCTGGACCAGGTCACCGCATACGTGGGCGGGGATGCGCCGGCACTGTCCAAGATGGGCGGCTCGGACTGGGCCGCCACCAAGGGCAAGGCACGCAAGGCTGTCAAGGAGATTGCCGGCGAGCTCATTCGGCTGTACTCGGCGCGCATGGCCTCAAAGGGCCACGCGTTTGGCCCCGACACCCCCTGGCAGGCCGAGTTGGAGGAGGCGTTCCCGTATGTGGAGACGCCCGACCAGCTGGTGGCCATCAACGAGGTCAAGGCCGACATGGAGAAGGAAGTCCCCATGGACCGGCTTATCTCCGGGGACGTGGGCTACGGCAAGACCGAAATTGCGGTGCGGGCCGCGTTCAAGGCCGTGCAGGACGGCAAGCAGGTGGCCGTGCTGGTGCCCACCACGCTGTTGGCCCAACAGCACTACGAGACCTTCAACGAACGTTTCTCCGGCTTCCCGGTCAGGGTCCAGCCGTTGTCCCGTTTCCAGAGCGCCAAGGAATCCAAGGAGATCATGGAGGGCGTGCGGACCGGCTCCGTGGACGTGGTGATCGGCACGCACCGGCTGCTTTCGAAGGACTTTGCGTTCAAGGACCTGGGCCTGGTGATCGTGGACGAGGAACAGCGCTTCGGCGTGGAGCACAAGGAAGCGCTGAAGAAGATGCGCACCAATGTGGACGTGCTCGCCATGAGCGCCACACCGATCCCGCGCACCCTGGAGATGTCCATGACGGGCATCCGCGAAACCTCAACCCTGGCCACCCCGCCCGAGGAGCGCCACCCCGTGTTGACATACGTGGGAGGCTACACGGACAAGCAGGTGGGCGCCGCCATCCGCCGCGAACTCATGCGCGAGGGCCAGGTCTTTTACGTGCACAACAGGGTCAAGTCCATTGACCGCACGGCGGCCCACATCCAGCAACTGGTGCCGGACGCCCGCGTGGCCGTGGCCCATGGGCAGATGAGCGAATCCCGGCTGGAACAGATCATCGTGGATTTCTGGGAGAAGCGATTCGACGTGCTGGTGTGCACCACCATCATCGAAACCGGCCTGGATATCTCCAACGCGAACACGCTCATCGTGGAGCAGGCCAACAACTACGGCCTCTCCCAGCTGCACCAGCTGCGCGGGCGCGTGGGCCGTGGCCGAGAACGCGCCTACGCTTACTTCCTGTACCCGGCCGACAAACCGCTGGGTGAGGTGGCCCTGGAACGCCTCAAGGCCGTGGCCGCGCACAACGAACTCGGCGCCGGCATGGCCTTGGCAATGAAGGACCTCGAAATCCGCGGCGCAGGAAACTTGCTGGGCGGGGAACAATCCGGCCACATCCAGGGCGTCGGATTTGATTTGTACATCCGCCTGGTGGGCGAGGCCGTGGCCGAATACCGCGGCGACGGTGAGGAGCGCGCGGCGGAGATGAAGATCGAGCTGCCCGTCAACGCCCACCTGCCGCACGACTACGTGCCGGGGGAGCGGCTGCGCCTGGAGGCCTACCGGAAGCTCGCGGCCGCCGTCACGATCGCCGAGATCGAGGACGTCGTCGCTGAGCTGGTGGACCGGTACGGGGAGCTGCCGCCGGCCGCCGTGAACTTGATTGCCGTGGCCCGTTTCAAGGTCCATGCCCGGGCCGCCGGGCTCTCGGATGTGGCGTTGCAGGGCAACTTCATCAAGTTCGCCCCGGCGGATTTGCCCGAGTCCAAGGAGATGCGCCTGAACCGCATGTACCCGGGATCGCTGGTCAAGCCCGCCCTGAACTCGATCCTTATCCCCAAGCCCAAGACGGCCCGGATCGGCGGCCGCGACCTGGCCGACGCCGAGGTCCTCACGTGGGCGCAGGGCGTTCTGGAGGCCATCTTCGAGCCAGCCCCGGTGACGACTGCCTGAACCATGGCGCCGGGGGAGGGTATCTTGAGATTCAGTGGGTGCAATAATGTTACTCGCTAGTAACATAGAGGCATGCACCTGCTGATTCGAACCCTCCTCCACCTGTTTCTCTCGGGCCGCCGCAGCCGGCTCTCCATGTGGGATGTCTCCTCCTGGCACACCCGGGCCTGGCCCACCGACATTGACGTGGCCCTGCACATCAACAACGGCATGTATTTTTCGCTCATGGATCTGGGCCGCTTTGACCTGATGAAACGCAGCGGCATCTGGGCGCGCATGCAGGAACTGAAGTGGAACCCGGTCGTCAGCGCCGAGACCATAGCCTTCAGGAAATCCGTCAAGCTCTGGCAGCGGTTCGCCATTGAGTCCCGGATCATCGGATTGGACGCGAAGGCCATCTACTTTGAACAGCGCATGGTGGCCGACGGCGAAATCTACGCACGGGCATACATTGCCACGCGCCTGCTCTCTGCCGAAGGACCTGTCAGCAACGAGCGCATCATTGAGGAGTTCGGGGCGCCGCCGGCTGGGCTGGAACTGCCGGAGTGGATCCACGGCTGGCGGGAAAACAACGGTCTTCCTGGAGCCCGGCGTCCCGCACCCCACCTCTGGGCGCGGTGACCGCCGTCGTTCGCCGGAAAGCCTGGGTCCGGCGCAGAGCGGACGTAATGGGTTTTAAACAGCAACGAGCCCGCAGTAGTGGCTGAAAAACACCGCGACATCGCGACTTTTCAACCACTATTGCGGGTCCCCACACCCTCCCACTACTCGCACGTCCCCGGCCGCTCCCAACGTTCGCAAGCTCGCGTCGGGGCCCTCGCGGCCGTGGACCCACGCAGCGGGACCCTCGGGTGCGTGGGCCCAGCCCAAGGAGTTACTCTCCGGCGGAGTTGGACCGGCCGATCCACGTCATCGGGATGACCAGGGACAGGAAGATCAAGGCAAATGCGGTGATGCCGGGCACGAACGCGTTTTCCAGGCTCCAGAAGGACATCGCGTAGATGCCGCCCAGGAACATGGCCAGGAAAATCACGAACATGATCACTGTCTGCGCAAGGTTGTTCTCGCTGCGGTAGCTGCTGTTGGACACGGGTCCTCCTTACCCCACATGAGGGGTGCTGGGTGGGTGCACCGTAAGGCCCGGCGCTCTGATCTACCCACGATCTTAGTACGGATTAGTAGGAAGAGGTGCCCGTGCCGCCGCTGACGATGGCGATCCCTGAGCTGGTGCCGATCCGGGTGGCCCCGGCGGCAATCATCTCCCGGGCCGTCTCGAGTGAACGGACGCCGCCGGAGGCCTTGACGCCAATGTCCGGGCCCACGGTTTGGCGCATGAGTGCGACGTCAGCCGCGGTGGCGCCGCCGCCGTTGAAACCGGTGGAGGTCTTGACGTAATCGGCGCCGGCTTCCACGGCGGCCTGGCAGGCAAGGACCTTCTCGGCGTCGCTGAGCAGCGACGTTTCAATGATGACCTTCAGCAGCGAGTCCTCGGCATGGACCACCTCGGCCACGGCGGAGATGTCCGAAATAAGGGTTTCCTTGTCCAGGGCCCGGGCGGCTGCAATGTTGATGACCATGTCCACCTCGTCGGCGCCGTCCATCGTGGCACCGCGTGCCTCGAATACCTTGACATCGGTGTTGTTGGCGCCCAGCGGGAAACCGATCACGGCGCAGGTCAGCACGCCGGTGCCCAGCAGGGCGCGGTTGACGGTCTTGACCCATACGGGGTTCACACAGACGGACTTGAAGTGGTACTGGGCCGCTTCCTGGCAGACGCGCAGGATGTCGGCCTCGGAGGCCTCCGGCTTCAGCAGCGTGTGGTCAATGTAGGCGGCGAGCCCGGAGTTGGCATCCTGGGGTGTGGATGTGGCGTTCGGCGTCATGGTGTGGCCTTCCTGTATGGGGGAATCGTTCCCCCAATGGTGTCACACGCGCGGGGGCCGGAGGCGGTAGCCGCGCTTGACCACGGTTTCCACCAGGGCCGGCTCTGGCAGGGCCGCACGCAGCCGGCTGATGGTCATGTGGAGGGCATGGTCGGCATCGGCCAATCCCATGGCTTCGGCCAGTTCCGCATGCGAGCGGACGGCGCCGCCGGCGCCCATCAACGCCCGCAGCAATTGCAGGGGCGCGGGGGCCAGCGCAACGGGAATCCCGTTGACGCACAGCGACTGCCCACGGACCTCCAACAGGGTCCCGCCACTGTCCATCCGGAGCACCCCCGTCCGTTCCAGATGTTCGCAGACCAGGCGGATCAAGGCCCCCATACGGAAC
>JBAUMA010000450.1:0-2206 GCA_049578485.1 Specibacter sp. | reverse complement strand
CGCCCAGATCGCGCAGGAAGTTCACTTTCTGAAAGGCGGCCCCCAAGCTGCGGGCCGAACGCACTAATTCCTCAGTGTGGCCCGGGGCGGCCCCCTTCATGGACGAAAACACCTTCAGGCACATCAGCCCCACCACCTCGGCGGAGCCGTAAATGTATTCCTCCAAGGTGTCCCGTGAATGGGTGCTCACGTTCAGGTCGGCGCGCATGGAGGCAAAAAAGGGTCGGGTCAGGGACGCGTCCAAGCCGCTCCGCCGTGCCGTTTCGGCAAAGGCGTGCACCACCATGTTGGTGCTGTACCCGCTGGCCAGCGCCCGCTCGGTCTCGATTTCCAGCCCGTCAAGCTGTGCGCACACGGCCGTGGGGTCCAAACCCGCCGCCCGGGCAGCGCCGTCCACCACTTCATCGGCCACCCGGACCAGCGCGTATATGTTTTCAATGTCCCGGCGCTCCCTGGGGCCGAGCAGCCAGCAGGCCAGGCCAAACGACGTCGAATAGCTCCCAATCACGACGCCGGCACTGCGCGAGGCGGTTCGTGAGTAGTGGGTGAGCGGATCAAGTACCACGGCTAGTTCCTCCTTGACAGGACATGGTCGCAAATTTGCCGCAATTGCAGTGTCAGCGGTTCCGGCAAGGCTAGTTCGGCTGCCTTCTCCAGGGCCTGTGCCACGAGCGTCTCGGCGAGGCCCAGCGCCTGCGCTTGAGCACCGGCCTGCCGCAGGGCCGTGCGGACCGACGCCGCATCCGCGTCGCCATCGCGGAACGCCTCCAACGTTGCAGCGAAGTCATCAGATCCGGCGGCAAAGGTGGTCAGGATGGTGCTTTTGCCCTCCCGCAGGTCCGACTCGACCGATTTCCCCGTCATGGCGGCCACGCCAAAGGTGCCCAGGACGTCGTCAATCACTTGGTAGGCCACCCCGATATCGCGGCCGACCGCCGCAAGCGCGTCCGCCGTGGCTACGGACTCCCCCGCCAACAAGGCGCCGGCACGCAGCGGCATTTCAAAGGAGTACACGGCCGTCTTCATGCGTTCCATGTTGAGCACCTCGGGCAGGTCCGGAGCGGTGGTGCGCAGCGAGAGCAACAGGTCTTCCAGTTCGCCGGCGGCCGCTGAAAAGATGGCCTCATGGATCGTCGCCAGGATGGCTGCCCCGTGGGGGTGGCCGGCGGACGCGGAGGCGGCCAGGCGCAGGGAAGCTGTCAGCAAGAGGTCCCCCGCGATGATGGCGGCGCTGAAACCGGCATGGTCGGCATCGGTGGGGGTCCGGCCCTGTGCGGTGGCCACATCCCGGTAAACGGCGCCGAGCGTATCGGAGCCGCGGCGCACAAAGTCCCTGTCAATGACGTCGTCGTGCACCAGCAATGCGGCGTGAAGCATCTCAAAGGCTGCGGCCAATTCGCTGCATGCTTGGGCATCCCGCCCGCCGAAGGCCTGGTAGCTCAGGTGGACCAGCCTTGGCCGCATCCATTTACCACCGGTCGTGGTGCCGGCCATGTTCTCCCACAAGACGCCGAACGCCGGGGAATAACCGGCGGCCCGGCGTCGCTCGGCGGCAAAGTACTGGTCCAGCAGGTCCCTGACCCGGTCCTGGAAGACACTCCACTCCTCGGGAGCGCCTTCGTGCGCCGATGGGCGGGTCGTGGTGAATTTGGCCCGCGGGCCAAGTCGTGTTTCACCCTGGCTGGCGGTTTGGCTTTCCTTGATGATTGTCATTGCTCTGCCTCCCTAGGCATCGCTTGGCGTGGTTTGGTGGTTATGTGGTGCTCGCACCGTTTTCGAGTGCTGCAACACGGTCGGTCATGGCGGTGACAACTGAATCGAGAAAGTCCACGATGACGCGCTGCCCGTCGTCGTCGTAACTGCGCACCTTGTCATCGACATCCATGATCATCGGCATAAGCTTCTCCATGGTCTTGCGGATCGAGTCCTCGCTGGGGGTGATCAGCGTTCGGCGCCTGTCGGTCGGATGGGGTGTGCGGCAGGCGTGCCCCTTGGCCACCAGCCGGTCGATGACCGTGGTGGTGGCGGCTGCCGTCAGATGCAGCGACTGCGCCAATTCACCCGGAGACATCGACCGGTGGCGCAGAAGGTGCTGCATAGCCTGGAAGTCCGTTTCATTCAGGTCCATTTCGCGTCGCATGATGAACTCCATGACCTCGTTCAAGACCAGGATTTGCCGAACCAGCACGGATGCGCGGTGCATCGG
>JBAUMA010000449.1:0-1663 GCA_049578485.1 Specibacter sp. | reverse complement strand
GAAGGAAGCCGGCAATGATTTGGGTTCCCGTTTGCATAACTCTTAGTTCCTGAAGCAAGTCATCCCAGTGGCGATCGCGTTGTTCGTTGCGGGTTTCATTGCGTCCGCTGCCGGCAGCCAAGTCGCTAGAGCGACTATCCTCAGAGTCCAATCCCATATGATCCTGAGCTCCTTGTTCACTGCGCCTTGGCGCCGCCATGACTTTCGTAGCGACTTAACCAGTTCTGCCTTGCACTGGATGGAGTGAGGCGTGAGCCCCCGTTAACGCCCCTCGAAGATGGGGCCATGACTGCCAATTGAAAACAGGGCCACCAACCCCCATGGAGGGAGTACGGTCCGGTCCTGATTTTCTGATGAACTGTGGCCCGTGTTTCCGGATTCCTCCGGCAGGAATTCGCTGTTCTTCTCAGTCTCCGGTGCATCGGAGGGGTGCGTTGGCTCAGCAGCGGGTCGCCGGTAGGCAGGGGGTGAATTGTGCGTCGCTTGGTTATGACCGGAATTTTTCGTATCCATGGTTCACCTATTCTGATCGTCAATGACGTTTGGAATGATTGGCGGACGAGTCTGGTCCGGGGATTGCGTTCCGGGTCTCAGTCGGGTGGTTCGATGATGCTGGCGTTTTCGAGGTCTTCCTCGGTGACGACTGTCCGCTGAGGATCCTTTTCCGACGGGCGCAATGGCTTCAACAACGGATCGCTGGATTTTTCGCCGCCCCGTGTCTTGTCCTGTTTCCCGCCCGATGACTCCGGGGTCGCCGCTTCGGTGGTCGTTGTGGCGGCGTCCGGCAATTCGTCCTCTGGGTTCGGAGAGCCATAGCCACCTTGAGGGCTTTCGGCCGTGGGGGAGGGATCCTTCGTGTTCATCTCAACTCCTTAGCGTGGGGGCCATTTGGAGGATTCTTACGTCGATCACGGCATGCCCCACAATTGCACCGTCGGTGCTCTTGAGTCAACCCTGTGGCCGATGTTGTTTGTTGTGTTTTTGCCGCTGGCTCCGCTGGGATCCAGGAAAGATACGACGGGTTTGGATGTGGGTGATCCGCGTTGACTGAAGGTACCGGGCCGGAAACGTCTCTGCTGGTTCCGCTCGTGGTCCTGGGGCGGCGGCGAGGAATGAATCATCACCCGGCTTGGGTCTGGAGGATGGCGCCGACGGTTTTGAGGCTGGAGTTAGTTGGTGCAGGACGCTAGGGGAGGCTGGAGTCGGAGATGGCTCAGAAGTATCTGGTCGCAGTTCGATTGCGCATCTGTGGCCCAGGACGTTGGATTTGCCGCAGTCACCCGTTGGACATGGAGCATCTCTATTGGCGGTACTTCCTTGGCCTGTCATGATCTAGTAATGAGCAGCCGAACATTCACCAGGCGAGTGCATCGATCCAGTACTCGGGTGGTGGTTATGGCAGTCGTTGGGGTAGCTGTCGCTGTCGCCGTCGGCTTGGTGGGTGGCTGGGCGTATGCCCCGACGCTGGGGTGGGCGGCTGCGTCGCTGACTTACTTGATTTGGGTGTGGTCGGTCATCGGCCATTTGGACGCGACCGACACCGCCACTCATGCCCGCCGGGAAGATCCCGGCAGCGCCGTCTTGGATGTGTTGGTGTTAGCGGCCACCTTGGGCAGTTTTGGTGCCGTGGCGTTGATCTTGCTGAAGGCCGGGTCCGCCCAAG
>JBAUMA010000448.1:0-2414 GCA_049578485.1 Specibacter sp. | reverse complement strand
GCCCACGCAACCCGGCTGCCGCCGTCGTTGTTGAGGGGGCACTTCTCCGCGCCGAATAATCGTTGAGGGGGCACTTCTTACAGGGTGTGATGTGTCCCCTCAAAGTTTGCTGGTGCCTCGGTGAGTCGTTTCGGCAGAGACGCTAGAATGGTTTCATGAGCTTGCCACCAGACCCGTTTGAAAATGATCCGATGCACAGCACCGGCGGATCGACCGCCGTGATCGAGCGCGAGGAGCTGCGCCAACAGGTTGAACCGGGCGACAGCGAACGGTTCTCGCACTACGTGCGCAAGGAAAAGATCATGGAATCTGCCATGACGGGGGAACCCGTGGTGGCCCTGTGCGGCAAGGTGTGGACCCCCGGCCGCGATCCCCAAAAATTCCCCGTCTGCCCCGACTGCAAAGCCATTTACGAGGGATTGAACCCCGAAGGCGGCAAGGGCAAGGGCCCCAAGAAGCCCAAAAAGTAACACGAACAACTGCAGTTTCAAGGGTGCGGCACCGCCCCCTGATTTGGCGTGCCCACCAGAGGGGTGCGCATATGGAAGAAGTGATTTGATGGCAGGAAATTCGTGACGGAAACATTGTTTGGTGGCCCGTCGCTGCCGCCCGCCTACCCTGAGCGTGCTGCGTGGGGAACGGCGCAGAAGCTTCGCGCCTGGCAGACCGAGGCAATGGCAAAGTACTTCTCCGAAAATCCGCGGGATTTCCTGGCCGTGGCTACACCGGGTGCAGGAAAGACCACGTTTGCCCTGCACGTCGCCACGGAACTGATTGCCCGCGGCACCATCAATCGCATCACGATCGTCACGCCCACGGACCACCTCAAGCGCCAGTGGGCCGACGCCGCCGCACGGGTGGGCATCTCGATCGACCCGAACTTCAAGAACGCCGACGGCCGGCACGGCAAGGGCTACATCGGCGTGGCCGTCACCTATGCGCAGGTGGCCAGCAAGCCGCTGCTGCACCGGGCCAAGACCGAGGCCGCCCGCACGCTGATCATCCTCGATGAGATCCACCACGGCGGCGACGCCCTCTCCTGGGGCGACGGCATCCGCGAGGCCTTTGAACCCGCGGCCCGCCGCCTGGCCCTGACAGGCACCCCGTTCCGCTCGGACACGGCGGCCATCCCGTTCGTAGAGTACGCCGAGGACCGCGACGGCATCCGCCGCTCCAAGGCCGACTACACCTACGGCTATGGCGAGGCGTTGAAGGACCACGTGGTGCGCCCCGTCATGTTCATGGCCTACTCGGGGCAGATGCGCTGGCGGACGAGTGCCGGCGAAGAGATGGCCGCGACCCTTGGCGCGCCCGTCACCAAGGACATCACCTCACAGGCGTGGCGCACGGCCCTGAACCCTGCGGGGGAGTGGATCCCGGCCGTGCTGGCCGCGGCGGACAAACGCCTCACCGAGGTGCGCCGAGCCGTGCCCGACGCCGGCGGGCTGGTCATTGCCACCGATCACGAGGACGCGCGGGCCTACGCCGCCCAGCTGAAGAAGATCATGGGCGAATCTCCCACCGTCATTTTGTCCGACGATGCCAAGGCCTCCGACAAGATTGACGCGTTCTCCGCGGGCGAAAAGCGTTGGATGGTTGCCGTGCGCATGGTGTCCGAAGGCGTTGACGTGCCGCGCCTGGCCGTGGGCGTCTACGCGACCTCCACCGCCACGCCGCTGTTCTTTGCCCAGGCGATCGGCCGCTTTGTGCGAGCCCGGAAGCGCGGTGAGACGGCGTCGGTGTTCCTGCCGTCCGTGCCGAACCTCATGGAACTGGCCAACCAGCTGGAGCTGGAACGCGACCACGCCCTTGACCGCCCGGACAAGGACCCGGACGGCTTCCAGGAAGAAGACGCCGAGATGGAGGAGGCCAACCGCGAGGAAAAGGCCTCCGACACCATGGAGAAGTTCAAATTCGAGGCACTGGAGTCCCAGGCGTCCTTTGACCGTGTGCTTTTCGACGGCGGTGAATTCGGCACCGGTGGCGAAATTGGCAGTGACGACGAGCTGGACTTCCTGGGCATCCCCGGCCTGCTCGACGCCGACCAGATGGGCGTGCTGCTGCGCCAGCGCCAGGCCGACCAGCAGACGCGCAGGCGCCGCAAGTCCGCCGCCTCGGCAGAGCCGGAGGCCCCGCCCGTGATGGATCACCGGATGTTGATGGACCTGCGCAATGACCTGGCCAAGAACGTCTCGGCCTGGAGTGCCCGCTCCGGCATGCCGCACGGCATGGTGCACAGCGAACTGCGCCGAATCTGCGGTGGGCCAGCCGTGGCCCAGGCCAACGAGCCGCAGCTGCAGCAGCGCCTGAAGAAACTCCAGGACTGGTTCATCGGCAAGAAGTAACCGTCACCCCAAACAGGACGGCGCTTGCGCTTTCGGACGGCGATATACCGCCATCCGAAAGCGCAAGCG
>JBAUMA010000447.1:0-8671 GCA_049578485.1 Specibacter sp. | reverse complement strand
CCGCCTGAGAGCATCCTAGTACCCGCCGGTAACAATGGCGGAAATCCGAACCCGCCAAGGACCGGAGCCTGCGGGAACATTTTGCGGACCGCCCACGTTGACCCGTATATTAGATGCAAACGTATATATCTCGACAAGCAGCCGGGAGATGAAGGAGCACATCATGCAGTTCGGAATCTTTAGCGTCGGGGACATCACCATGGACCCCACGACGGGCCGCACCCCCACCGAGCACGAACGCCTGAAGGCCATCACCACGATCGCCAAGCACGCCGAGGACATTGGCATGGACGTTTTTGCCACCGGCGAGCACCACAACCCGCCGTTCTACCCCAGCTCCCCCACCACCATCCTGGGCTACATTGCCGCGCAGACCGAAAAGATCATTCTCTCCACTTCCACCACCTTGATCACCACCAACGATCCCGTCAAGATCGCCGAGGACTTCGCCACACTGCAGCACCTGGCCGACGGCCGCGTGGACCTGGTGCTGGGCCGCGGCAACATGGGCGCTGTCTACCCCTGGTTCGGCAAGAACAATCAGGACTCCGTGGAATTGACCGTGGAAAACTACGCCCTGCTGCGCCGCCTGTGGGATGAGGACGTAGTGAACTGGGAAGGCAAGTTCCGTACGCCGCTGCGCGGCTTCACCGCCACACCCCGCCCGCTCGACGGCGTGGCCCCCTTCGTGTGGCACGGCGCCATTCGCACGCCCCAGGTGGCGGAGATCGCCGCCTACTACGGCGACGGCTTCTTTGCCAACAACATCTTCTGGCCCAAGGAGCACTACCAGCAGCTGATCGGCCTGTACCGTGAGCGCTACGCACACTACGGCCACGGCACCGCCTAACAGGCCATTGTGGGCCTCGGCGGACAGTTCTTCATCCGCAAGAACTCCCAGGACGCCGTCAACGAGTTCCGCCCGTACTTCAACAACGCACCCGTGTACGGCCACGGCCCGTCCATGGAGGACTTCACCTCGCAAACCCCCCTGACGGTGGGCAGCCCGCAGGAATTGATCTAAAAGACGCTCACGTTCCGCGACTACTTTGGCGACTACCAGCGCCAACTGTTCCTGGTGGACCATGCAGGTTTGCCGCTCAAGACCGTCCTGGAACAGCTGGACCTGTTTGGTTCGGACGTACTTCCCACGCTCCGTAAGGAGTTTGCGGCAAACCGCCCGGCCACCATCCCGGACGCACCCACCTTCGAGGCACGCCGCGCCGCCAAGCAGGCGGCGGACGCAAGCGCCACGGTGCCGGCATGACCAGCGCAGCAGCACACCGCCGCCTGGCGACCGAGTCCTGGGAGTCGCTGCTGCGCTCCCAGGTGGCGGTGATGCGCGAACTGCACAAGGAGCCCATCTTCAAGGAGGTGGGCAGCCGCGAGTACGACGTCCTGTTCAACCTCACGCGCTGCCCCACCGGCTGGCTGCGGCTGAACGAACTCAACGACAACGTGCTGCTCACCCAACCGAGCATTTCCCGCTTGGTGGACAGACTGGAGGCGCGCGGGCTGATCCAGCGCAAGACGCCCGACGACGATCGCCGGGGCGTGTTGATTGGCCTCACCGAAGCCGGGGCCGCCTTGCAAAAGAAGGTGGGCCGGGCCCATGTGCAAAACATTATGCACGTCATGGAGGCCGGGCTCAGCGACGCCGAGATGCAAACCCTCCTGGAGCTGACCGGCAAGTTGCGCGCCTCGCTGGCCGGGCACTAAATCAGCCCAGGCCCTGGATTAACTCCCGGTAAAACACGACGCCGGCGCCCAGGGAGGTGATGCGCACCTTCTCATCGACGGCATGCAAACTGGCCCGGTCGGCGTCGTCCATCAATAACGGCGAGAACCGGTACACGGCCGGGCAAATCCCGGTGAAATTGCGCGAATCGGTGGCCCCCGTCTGCACGTACGGGGTCACCACCGCCTCCGGGTAGGATGCCGCCACGGCCCCGGCGATCACGGCGAACTGGGCGTTGTCCGACGGTGAGATGGGGGACGGGTTGTGGCCGCCGAGGACCTTGAGTTCAACACTGGGGTCATTGATGATGTGGCGCACTCGCTCCACCACACCATCGACGTCCTCCCCAACGGCGATGCGGATGTTCGCGTTGGCCCGGGCAGTGGAGGCCAGCACATTGGCTGCATTGCTGCCCTGGAGCTGGGTAATGGCCACGGTGGTGCGCGTCATGGCCCTCGTTTCATCCCCGACCACGTCAAAGGCACGGGTCAGCAGGCCCTTGAAGGCCCACATGTTCGCGGTGACCAGGCGCAGACCGAAGTTGCTGTGGCTGCCAAAGCGCCGCAACATCTCCACGATGGGCTCCGGCATGGACCGCGGGAACGGACTGGACTCCAGGGCCACGATGGCACGGGCCAGGCGGGCGGTGGCACCCATCTTCGGCGGGGTGGAGGCATGGCCGCCACTGCTGCGGGTCAGCAGTTCCAAGTCAAGGATGCCTTTTTCCGCCACACCAATGACGGCCGCCGGCGGCTTGAGACCGGGAAAAGCGTTCTGTGCCACTGCGCCGCCTTCATCCAGGACCAGCCAGGGCCGCACGCCGCGCCCGTTGAGCAGGGCCGCAGCCGCAATGGCGCTGTCCCCCGCGGTTTCCTCGTTGTTGCCAAACGACAGGTAGACGTCGTATCCCGGCGTGAAGCCCTGCTCGAGCAGTGATTCCACAGCGTCGAGAATGACGACGACGGCGCCCTTGTCATCCAGCGCGCCCCGACCCCACACGTACTGCCCGTCCTGGTGGCCGGAGAAGCCCGGATACGTCCAGGCATCGCGCGGATCCACCGGCACGACGTCGTAGTGGGCCATCAGTACCGTGGGTTTTGCGGCGGCCTCCGGGCCGCTTCCGGACCAGGTGTACAGCAGTGCGTGCCCGTTGACGAACTCCCGCTGCAAGGATGCGTGCACGGCAGGGTACATCCGCTCGAGCGCCTCAATCAGGCCCGTGAATTCCTCCAGCTCAATCTGGTCGCGGCGGCGTGAGAACACGGTGCGGAAGCGGATGAGTTCGCTGAGCCGGTCAGCGGCGGGTTGGGCGAATTCGGCGCCAATGACCCCCTCGCCCGGCAGGTCCCCAAAGTGGTCCGCGGGCGTTGGGGCACCGGATCTATAGGCGCGGGCGCCCATCACGGCGGCGGTGCCGGCGGCACCCACTGCCAGGGCTGCGGCCACTGCTCGGTTCAACGACTTTGCGGATCCAGTAGGCATGTCAGGGATTGTATGCCACGGGGCTGGTGGTTCACTTCACGTATGCGCATCCTTGGATCGCCGGCGCTACGCAACTACGACGGTGGCGCAGGCCCGGTCCGAAACATTGAGCAGACGTTAACGATCAGCCGCCCCGACAGGAGGTAGGATGTCCTCATGACGATCGCTCCGCACCGCCTTGCCCGTGTCCGCCCCCTCGACGCCGCGCAGGGGCCACTGCCTGAGCAGTTCTTTGTCCGCAACGACGCCGCCGACTTTGACAGCGCCGCCGGCAAGGTGTGGACTATTGTGGCCACTCCGTTCCCCACCTCGCCGGCGAACCAGAACAGCGCTGGGCGCGAAGGCTGGAACGTGGGTGCCCCGGTATCCGAGGAGTCCTTCACATTCCTGGCGCCTTGCGCCCCCGTGAACATTTTCGGCATGGCGCACAACACCGGCGCTCCCGGCCGGGCGCTTCCCCCTCAAGCCTTCCACAAGGCCGCCAGCTCCGTGGTGGGCCCGGGCGAGGCCATCAGGCTCAGCCCCGGCGTGGGTTATGTGGACCCGGAAGCCGAGCTGACCGTCGTCGTCGGCAAAGCGTCACGAAACCTGACCCTGGAGAACGCCCGCGAGGCCATCTTGGGCTTTACCATCGGCAATGATGTCTCGGCCCGCGACGCCCAAAAGTCGGATGAACTGTGGATCAGCGCCAAGAGCCCCGACACGTTCACGCCCATGGGCCCGTGGATTGTGGTGGGGCTTGCGGACCAGGGCGCGCCCATCAGCATTGTTCACAATGGCACGGAACTGGCCGCTGCCTCCACCGATGATCTTGGCTGGGGCGTGGAGGAGATCCTGGTCTACCTGAGCGGCTTCATGACTCTACAGCCGGGGGACGCCATCCTGACCGGCTTCCCGGCCGAGTGCCGCCAAATCACCCCGGGCGATGAAGTGGTGTGCCGGGTGGGCGGCATTGGTGAATTGCGCAATCCCGTGGTGGCCGGGGACTGACCGCGCGGCGCGTTGCACAACTCACAGGAAACTACCAACGTTTGTTTTGAATTGCCCCAACTCCGCATGGCATTATTGGTTACCTATGGCAACCGAAACTCCGGCCGAACCAGCAGCCCTCCCAACACCAGCCGTTGGGGCCACGGGGGCAGCACTGATGACTAAGTCACCGGTGTGGCAGCGCTATCCCGTTTTGGCTGCCCAGTTGCGCGGATTTGGCGTGGTGGCCATCATTTGCACCGTGACCTCCATGGCCATTTTTGCCGGCCTTCGACCGTCGCTGGGGACCCAGTGGGCCAACGCCATCTCCCTGGTCCTGTGCTCGGTGTTGAACACTGATTTGAACCGGCGCTTCAGCTTTGGCGTGCGCAGCCGGAAACTGTGGTTCCAGGATCAGCGCCGCGGTTTGTGGATCATGTTCCTGGCCCTTGGCATCACCAGCGGCAGCCTGTGGCTGTTGCACGAATTCGCACCCCATGCTTCGATCGCGGTGGAACTGGCCGTAATCGTCCTGGGCAACGTCGCCTCGGCCGTGAGCCGTTTCCTGATCATGCGGTACTGGATCTTCCGGCGCCTGCGCCCGCGCGCAACTTCGGCCCTGGCCCAATAGCGCCGGCGCTTTGCCGCCCGACTACGCGGAGTGCTCGTAGGTCAGGCAGTCGGCGTTGTCGGCGCCCGGCCCCACCCGGACCGACGGAGCGTTGCACATCAGGTGGTCGTTGTGGGTGCATTCGGTGCGCTGGCAGGCGCCGATGGAGGCCAGGACTTTGGGCAGGCCGCCGTGGACGCCGGTGTCGATGAACGTGGCACATTGGGCGTGGTCGGCGTTTCCGCCAATGGTTATCCCGGCTGCGCCACAGTGTGTGTGATCGTTAAAGGAACAGTTCTCAACAGCGCATTCCGAGACGGGGACGGTGACGGCCATGACGATCTCCCTACGTGTTTCCATCCGGCCCGTGCGGCCCGATTTCTTCCACGGTACTCCCAACGCCACCTAACTAATTAGTGCCAATTTCGTGCCGTATTTGCACCGGCCCCGCCACCGGGCGGCCCAGCTTCACAACCTTTGCGACGGCGGCCACCAGCTCACCGGCCGCAGTTTCCAGTTGCCCGGTGCTGACGTCGGCACCAAAACTAAAGCGCAGCGCAGTCTGGGCCACCCCGCGCTCGATCCCCAGGGCGGTCAGCACTTCCGATGGTTCGTCGGAGCCTGCAGCACACGCCGAACCCGAAGAACAGATGATGGAGTGCCGCTCCAACTCCAAAAGCAAGGATTCCCCGCTGGTGCCGGGGAAACAAAACGAGGCCACGGACGGCAGGCGCCGGGTGCGGTGTCCTGTCAGCACGGCCGTGGGAATTCGCTCCAGGACGGTATCAATAAAGGTGTCCCTGCACGCGGTGACATGTTCGACGGCGGAGGCCCGTCCCGCTTCCGACAGGCCCAGCGCCGTGGCCAGGGCAACGGCAAAGGCCACGTTCTCCGTGCCCGAGCGGGTGCCTCTCTCCTGTCCGCCGCCATGGATCAAGGGCTCGCAGGGCACCCCTGCCCGGAGGTACAACAGCCCCACTCCCTTGGGGGCGCCGAGCTTGTGCCCGGAGATGCTCAGCGCGTCCACACCCAGGGCAACCACGTCCAGATCGAGCCAGCCTGCGGCCTGCACGGCGTCGGAATGCAGGGGGACGCCGTGGCTGCGGGCCACGGCGGCCAGCGCGGCAACGTCTTGGACCGTGCCCACCTCATTGTTGGCGTACATGATCGAGGCCACTGCGACGTCGTCGCCGGACAGGCTCCGCTCAAACGCGGCCGGATCCACCAGCCCGTCCGGGCCCACGGGCACCACCTCCACGGAAAAGCCGTGGATCCGGCGCAGATGATCGGCGGAATCGGCGATGGCGGGATGCTCAATGGCACTGATGACCACCTTGTTGCGGTGCGGATCGGCGGCGCGCCTGGCCAGCGCAATGCCCTTCAACGCCAGGTTGTCGGCCTCCGTGCCGCCGGAGGTGAAAGTCAGCTCCTCGGCATGCGCGCCCAGAATGGACGCACACCGGGCCCGGGCCGCCTCCAGGGCAACGGCGGCGGCCTCCCCCAATGCATGGTGGCTGGACGGGTTGCCAAACTGGTTGGTCAGGAACGGGAACATGGCCTCGATGACCTCGCGCCGGACCGGCGTGGTCGCGGCGGCGTCCAGGAAGATCATGTCTCAGGCCTCGATGGCAATATCCAGGCCGAGGTCCAGCGCCCGGACACTGTGGGTCAGCGCGCCGACGGAGATAATGTCGACCCCGGTGGCCGCGATGGCGGCGATCGTGGACAGGTTCACGTTGCCGCTGGCCTCCACCAACGCGCGGCCATTGACCAGCGCCACCCCTTCGATGAGCTGTTCGTTGCTGAAGTTGTCCAGCATGATGGTGTCCACCCCGGCGGCCAGGACCGGCTCAATCTGTTCGATGCTGTCCACCTCGACCTCAAAGTGGACGGTGTGGGGCAGCTGCGCCCGGACACCCTGCAGCGCCGCGGTGAGCTTGCTCGAGTCGCCGCCGGTCAGCACGGCCAGGTGATTGTCCTTGGCCAAGACGGCGTCGGAGAGCGAGAACCGGTGGTTGTGCCCGCCGCCGCAGCGTACGGCGTAGCGTTCAAGCACGCGCAGGCCCGGGGTGGTTTTCCTGGTGTCCGTGACGCGCGCCTTGGTGCCTTCCAGGAGTTTGGCATATTCGGCCGTCTGGGTGGCGATGGCGCTCATGCGCTGGGTCAGGTTCAGTGCAATCCGCTCCGCCGTCAACACCCCTCGGGCCAGGCCCGTGACGCGCATGAGCCGCTGGCCGGCAGCAAAGAGCTGGCCGTCGTCCACCAGTTGTTCAATCTCGGCGCCGGGGTCCTGCATGATCATGGCCGCCGTGAAGACGTCTGCGCCGGAGAAGATGCCCGGTTCACGTGCCACCAGCCACGCCGTTGCCTTGGCTTGGGCCGGAATAAGGGTTGCCGAGGTGATGTCGCCGTAGGGTGCGTCCTCCACAAAGGCGGTGCGGAGGATGTTCTCCACAACGGTCGCCGGAAGGGTTGGCAGCGCAGTTGTGGTGGTGTGGACTGCTGGGACAAGATCGACGGCGTTCATACTGTTTCGCTTTCAAGAACGGGAAGGCTGGTGGGAAAGTGCGTGATGGTCGGGGCAGCAACCCACGAGGCCGTGCGCCTCCCAGCGGCTGACTCCGCCAGGGACTGCCCGTCGGATGCCAGTGTCTGGGGATGGTCACTGCGGTAGTGCGCCCCGACGGATTCCTGCCGGGACAGTGCGGCGTGCACCAGCAGCTCGGCAACGAGGCGGAGGTTTTCCAGTTCCGCGCCGGCTTGTTCAACAGTTACCTGCTCAGTGCCGGGCCGGCCCATGACGGCTTCGTCCGTGGCTGGCGGTCGACTGTCCCGTCCCGCTTTCAGAGTGGCTGATTGCTCCGGGCGCCAGGACGCCAGGATCTGGGCGGCAACTTGCAGGTCCCGGCGGTTGCGGACCACACCGGCGTGGGCGCCCATGAGCCGCTGCAGGGTCTCCCTGGTGAAGGGTTCGGGGGACATTGCACGGCCGGGCGGAGCCAGGTCCAGAGGTGTCGCCGCCAGCTCGGCGGCCGTGGGAGCAATGTTGTGCGCGCCGCCATCTGGTGCCGCGGTTGCATCAACGAATGACTGCACCGCACGCCGGCCAAACACCAGCCCCTCCAGGAGCGAGTTGGATGCCAGCCGGTTGGCCCCGTGAACGCCGGTGCAGGCCACCTCTCCGGCCGCGTACAGCCCGGGCAGCGAGGTCTGGGCGTCCAGGGTGGTTACCACCCCGCCCATCCAGTAGTGGGCGGCGGGGATGACGGGAAGCCACTGGCTGGTCCAGTCGAAACCCAGCTCGCGGGTCTTTGCGGCAATCGTGGGGAACCGCCGGGCCAGGTAACCGGTACCGTGGGCCGCCTCGACACCCGTGGCGTCCAGGAATACGGTGGCGGTGGCCTCCGTTCCTGCGGCGACACCAACGCCGTCCCGTGTGCTGTCCAGGTGGGCGGCGATGCTGCGGGAGACAACATCGCGCGGGGCAAGGTCGCCTTCCGGGTGGTACCTGGCCATGAAGGCCTCACCGGATGCGTCGCGCAGCACGGCTCCGGCACCGCGTACGGCCTCGGAGATCAGGAAGTTCCCGCTGACGGCGAGCGCCGTGGGGTGGAATTGGAAGTATTCGAGATCGGCCACCACGGCACCTGCGCGCCATGCCGCTGCCAGGCCATCGGCCGTGGCGACGCCAGGATTGGTGGTGTGGTCATAGAGTTGCCCGGCTCCCCCGCTGGCTAGCAGCACGGCGTCGGCCGCCAGCCGCTGCTGCCGGCCGCCGCTAAGGACATCGACGCCCGCAATCCGGCCTTCACGGACCACCAGGTCCTGCACAAAGGTGTTTTCCATGATGGTGATGGTGCCCAGTGCGGCGG
>JBAUMA010000446.1:0-4047 GCA_049578485.1 Specibacter sp. | reverse complement strand
TCCACCACGGCCACTGGACCCTCCGCCTACACCACAACACACCCCTATTCACCCCCAGCTACCGACTAGACCCCACCCAACGCGAACGCCGCAACAACTACCACCACGGCCACCCCAAAAACTAAACCCACCCCCAAACACCAGCCACCAAGGCCCCAACACGCCCCACCACCGAGGATCAGGACCAACCACCGAGACTCTCGACAGCCCCAACCACCGAACGGCACACAACAAAGCCCCCACAACCAACAGGCTGCAGGGGCTTTGAAACGAGACTAAGTCCATCGTCGGCCAGTGTTAGTCAACCACGATGCCCTTGCCGCGGCCACGTTGGAGCAGCACGGGCGAAATCTCGCCAAAACCGCGCACGTGTTCCATGGGCAGTTCCGTCAAGATGAACCTGTCATCGCCCGCCAGGGACGCGGCAGTGACGGAGTCAATGAGCACTGTGCCGGGCTCCGCCAGGGAGGTCAGCCGGGCCGCCAGGTTCACGGTGGGCCCGTAAATGTCGCCCAACCGGGACAGCACGCGCCCCCACACCATGGCCACGCGGGCTTCGGGCAGGAAGTCGTCCGCTTCCATGGCCTCGGCAAGGGCCAGCGAAATCTGGGCCCCGGCCACGGGCGTTTCACAGTTGAAGAGCACTTCGTCGCCAATGGTCTTGACCAGGCGTCCGCCGCCCACACTGATGATCTCGGCGCAGATGTTCTCAAAACGCTGCACCAACTTGGCAAGCGTTTTTTCGTTCATGCGGCGGGACAGCGACGTGTAGCTGACAAGGTCGGCAAATCCAACGGCGCGGGCCAGCGGCAGCGGGGTGTCATCTTCGTCGCCGTCACGTCCCAATTCGCTGGAGGCAAGCCCTTCCTCTGCACGGACGGCCAGGCGTTGGATTCCTGCGTTAAGTTGGCGCCGGTACGAATACACCAACAGTTCCTCCAGCGGTGCAATCAGGTTCGGCAGCTCCGAAACCACGGCACGGCGGGCTTCGGCGTCGCTGACCCCGTGTTCGGCCACAAGGTCTTCAACAAGCGCCTCGATCTGCCATACGGCCATGCGATCCGTCATCTGGCCGATGGACCGGGTGACGGATATGGCTGTTTCCTCCGTCAGCAGGCCTTCACGGACCATGGTGACCACGGTTTTGAGGGCGTCCTGGTCGCGCTGGGTGAAGGCGACGTCGTCGTCCCCCAGGTTGGGGAAGCCCATGGCGCGCCAAATTTTGCGCGCCGACAGCAAGGAAACGCCCGCACCAGCGGCGACATCGCGCCGCTTGAGCGTGCGTTCCCCTCCCAACAACTGGGTTTCTAGTGCTTTAGTTTGGCTCCGCGAGGCGGGCTGGAGGTGCGATGCGGGTGGATCAATGGTCTCTTCCAAGCTTGCGCAGCTCCTTTCCAATCTCGTTTTCGATCATGCCAGCCTCTTCAAAGTCAACGTCCTCAGCGTAGTACCCCAGACCGGGAGCTTGCTGTAAGGACGCTCGGAACAATTTCATCCATTGTTCTTGCGCGTAGTTCCTAAACGCGTGGATGTTGGGCACCTCGTGGACCGTTCGGATGCTCCCGTTGGCCATGTGAAGTTCCAAATCCCCGGAACCAACCATCCGTTGGCGGACCTTCTGCCGGACATCCATGCCCTGCATTTGCGCCAAGACATGGTCTTCCTGGCGCCTGCGCAGGCCACCGCGGCGGACAACCAGCCGCTGGCTGGTCAAAATGTAGTGGGTATTTGCCCAGCGAATGACCCTGCGGAGCGGATAGGCAATCCCCACCAGGATCACCGCCGTCAACAGCAGCACCACGGCTGGTTCGCGAAGTTGCGGAAAGTCCGCGGCCCACCCGGCATATTCGCCCGGTTGCAGCTTCGCCAATGCCGCGGAGGTCCCCATGACCAGCAGCAGTCCCACCGAAAGCGGCGCGATAAGAATCCTCGAATGCGGCCGGCTGATGCTCTGTACCTGCTCGCCGTCCGCCAGCCATCTACGCATATCCGATGCCGCCATCCACGGTCCGCCTCAGATGAACCACGTCACCGGCACTGACCGCATGCAGCGTCTCACCGTCACGAATCTCCAGTTCCCCGCCACTGTCCAGTCGCTCCGCCGTGCCATAAACCATGGCGCCGCCGGGAAGCTCGGCACGCACCTGCGTCCCCAGGGTCCCCATGAGGCCCGAGGCCAGCGCGTGCGCCGACTCACGGCCGCCGAGAGGCCGCAGCGCATCACCGCCAACGGCCACGAATTCCTTGTACAGCCGGGCGAAGCGGTTCAGGTAGGCGGGCAGCAGCACGTTTCGGTCCACACCAACACCCACTTCCAGCTCCAGCGACGTGGCCCGGTCCACGGGCAGTTGTTCCCGTTGCTGGCTGATGTTCACTCCCGCCCCGACGACGACGCCGGGACCCCGCCGCCCGCCGTCGCCGTTGGCAGGTTCTGGCCCCGAAGGCGACGCCGGGACGACCTGGGCGAGGATGCCTGCCAACTTGCGGCCGTTGAGGAGGACGTCGTTGGGCCATTTGAGCTGTGCCGGTGCACCGGTTTCCGCCTGCACCGCCTGGCAAAGCGCCACCCCGGCAAGGATGGACAGCCAGCCGTAGCCGGTGGCCAGAAACGCGGGTGCTTCCATGCCTGCAACCGGATCCGTGGGGCGCAGCAGCACACTGGAGATCATGGCAGCGCCGGCGGGAACGTCCCACGAACGTTGGAGCCTGCCTTTGCCGGCAATTTGGGAATCAGCAATCAAGACGCTCAGGTCCGGCCAAGCCGCCGGGTCCGCCGCGGCTTCGGCGGCAAGGTCGGCATTGGTGGAGCCGGTTTCGGCCACGACACGCACACGCCTTAACAGTCCCGCATCTTGCATGAGCGCACCATCGAGGACATGCTCATCAAGTGGGGGCGGCGTACGGCTCATGGGAACAATTCTATCGGGCGCCAGCGACATCGCGGGCACTGCGGGCCATTCCCGGCGGGGCACGGCCCCGAACCCACCGCGGCGGGCCGCGCCCGGCAGCCCCGCCGTGGAGGAACGGCGATTGTGAACCGCCGACTTTGTAGGGTTTCTACACAGTCACCTGCCAAATCCGTTATTAGACTGTCAGTAGTGTTTGCCCTTTTGTGCAGTTCCTACTTAAGGGAACGCAAGCTGCCACCTAACGAGCCGGAGTACTTATGAGCCACGATCTTTCGACAACTGCAGGCAAAATTGCCGATTTCCGTGACCGTTTGACCCAGGCGGCAATCCCCTCCGGCGAGGCCGCCGTCGAAAAGCAGCATGCCAAGGGCAAGAACACGGCCCGCGAGCGCATCGACCTGCTGGTCGACCCCGATTCCTTTGTGGAATTCGACGCCCTCGCCGTGCATCGCTCGCACGCCTTCGGCATGGAGAAGAAGAAGCCGTTGGGCGACGGCGTCGTCTCCGGCTACGGCACCGTGGACGGCCGCCTGATTGCCGTGTACAGCCAGGACTTCAGCGTCTACGGCGGCTCATTGAGCCAGGTCAACGGCGAAAAGATCGTCAAGGTCCAGGAATTCGCCATGCGCAACGGCTGTCCCGTCATCGGCATCAACGACGGCGGTGGCGCACGCATCCAGGAAGGTGTTGCTTCCCTGGCCATGTTCGCGGACATCTTCCGCAACAACGTCCACGCCTCCGGAGTTGTCCCGCAGATCTCCCTGATCATGGGCCCGTGTGCCGGCGGCGCGGCCTACTCCCCCGCCCTAACCGACTATGTGGTCATGGTGGACAAGACCTCCCACATGTTCATCACCGGCCCCGACGTCATCAAGACCGTCACGGGTGAGGACGTGGACATGGAAACCCTCGGCGGTGCCCGCCAGCACAACACCACCACCGGAACCTCCACGTACCTGGCCACCGATGAGGCCGACGCGATTGAGTTTGTCCGCGAGCTACTGGACTTCCTGCCGTCGAACAACCTGGCCGAAGCCCCCGTCACCGAGCACGACCAGGAGTTGGAACTCGACGACGCCGACCTCGCCCTGGACGCGCTGATCCCGGACTCCGCAAACCAGCCGTACGACATGCGCCG
>JBAUMA010000445.1:0-5782 GCA_049578485.1 Specibacter sp. | reverse complement strand
CGCACGCGGTTTCTGGAACGGGCGCCGGCGCACGGGCTTTCCGGCCACAGGCGCAGCCTTGGCTGGTTCCACACGTGACTTGGCGGCGGCCTCCTTGGCCGTGCCGCGTCCTGGCTGTGTGGGTGTCCTGGCCACTATGACTCCTTGTTGGCGCTCGCCCGTCGTTCCAACAGCTCCCGCACTGCGTCGATGAAGGCTTGACCGCGATGGGCGTATGAAGAAAATTGGTCCATGGAAGCTGATGCCGGCGCCATGAGGACTGTGTCGCCGTCGGCCGCCAGTTTCGCTGCGGCGTCCACCGCACGGGCCATGATGACATCACCAAAGATGGGGGTTTCGCCCGCTTCGGCACTTCCAGTGTGTGCCCTGCCGGTGTCGATGACGGGGACGCCGGGGGCGTGTCGCGCCAAGGCCCCGGCCAGGGCCGAGCTGTCCTCGCCTATCAACACGACCGCCTTGAGCCGGTCGGCATGGGCCGCCACGAGCTGGTCGTATTCGACGCCCTTGGACAGGCCGCCGGCAATCCAGATGACGGGCCTGAAGGCGGACAGGGATGCCGCGGCTGCGTGCGGGTTGGTGGCCTTGGAGTCGTTGACCCACAGCACGCCGTCGGAGGTGGCCACCGCTTGGATCCTGTGGTCGCCGCTCTCGTAGGCCAGCAGGCCGTCGCGCACGTTGGCCGGGGTCAGCCCGTAGGCGCGCACCAGGGCGGCCGCGGCCGCCGCGTTGGCCACCAGGTGCCTGGGCACCAGGGCGCCAATGTCGCTGACGTGGGCCAGTTCGACGGCGGAGTCCTTGCGGTCCGGGATGAACGCCCGGTCCACCAGGATCCCCTCGACGACGCCCACCATGCTGATGGCCGGCATGCCGGTGGTGAAGCCGACGGCCCGGCAGCCTTCCAGAACATCTGCCCCCTCGACCATGCGCTCGGTTTCAATCTGCTCGGCGTTGTATACGCAGGCAATCTTGGTGTTGGCGTAGATCTTGGCTTTGTCGGCGGCGTATGCGGCAAAGCTGCCGTGCCAGTCCACGTGGTCCTCGGCAAGGTTCAGGCAGACGCTGGAGACTGGTGCCACCGATTCGGTGAAGTGCAGCTGGAAGGTGGACAGCTCCACGGCCAGTACGTCGAAGCCCTCGGGGTCTCGGACGGCGTCAAGGATGGGGGTGCCGATGTTGCCGGCCGCGATGGCCCGCAGCCCGGCAGCCTGGAGCATGTGTTCCACCATGGTGGTGGTGGTGGTTTTGCCGTTGGTGCCGGTGATGGTGATCCACTCGGCGGTTTTCCGCCCGGCCTTGGTGCGTACACGCCAGGCCAGCTCGACGTCGCCCCAAATGGGGATGCCGGCGTCGGCCGCGGCGGCCAACAGCGGATGGGTCGGCTTGTAGCCGGGACTCGTTACCACCAGCTCGGCCGGTGTCCCGTCCACGAGCGGCAGCACGGTGGAGGTTTCCTGGCCCAGGATCACCTCATGCACGCCCACAATCTTGAGCGTTTCGGCGGCCCGCTGCGCCTCGGTGTCGCTGGAGGAGGCAACCACCACCACGACGGCGCCCAGCTCGGCCAGGGTGTCGGCCACGGAGAACCCCGTTTTGCTGATCCCCGTGACCACCACCTTCAGGCCGGCCCAATCAGCGTCCCAACTGGTGAGTGCCGCAAGGCGCGCAGAAGCGGCGGAGTGTGTTTCGGTCACAGTCGAACAATCCATTCGGCATAGAAGGCTCCCAGCCCGACGGCCACCATGAGGCCGGCCATGATCCAAAAGCGCACCACGACCGTCACTTCCGCCCAGCCTTTGAGCTCAAAGTGGTGTTGCAGGGGGGCCATCAGGAACACGCGTTTGCCCTTGGAGAGCTTGAAGAAGCCCACCTGGATGATGACCGAGAACGTGATCAGCACGAACAGCCCGCCAATGATGAACAGCAGGATTTCGGTGCGGGAGAGGATGGCGAAGCCGGCGATCGCGCCGCCGATGGCGAGGGAGCCGGTGTCGCCCATAAAGATTTTGGCCGGCGACGTGTTCCACCACAGGAAGCCGATCAAGGCCGCGAACATGATCACGGCAATGAGGGAAAGATCCAAGGGATCGCGGACCTCGTAGCAGACGGTTTCGGAGGGCACCTTGCGGGAGCCGCACCCCTGGCTGGACTGCCACAGGCCGATGAGCGTGTACGCACCAAAGACCAGGATCGACGCGCCGGTGGCCAGGCCGTCGAGTCCGTCGGTGAGGTTCACGCCGTTGGTGGTGCCGGCAATGATCAAGTTGGACCAGATCACGAACAACACCACACCCAGCCCGGCACCGGCAAATGCCAGGTTCATCGAGGGGATGTCCCGGGCAAAGGAGATGAAGGTGCTCGCCGGGGTCCGGCCGTTGCTGTCCGGGAAACCAAGCGCCATGACGGCGAACGCGATGCCCACCACGCCCTGGCCAATCAGCTTGCCCTTGGCGTCCAGGCCCAGGCTGCGCTGGTTGGAGATCTTCAGGAAGTCATCCAGGAAACCGACCAGGCCCTGGCCCACCATCAGGAACAGCATGAGCAGCCCGGAGGCCGTGGGGCCCTGGGATTCGGGGTTCAGCAGCCAGATGATCAGGTGGGTGATGAAGTACGCGGCCACAACCGAACCAACCACCACGGTGCCGCCCATGGTGGGCGTTCCGCGCTTGATCTGGTGGGTGGTGGGGCCGTCGTCGCGGACGATCTGCCCGTAGCCCTTCCTCACCAGGAACCGAATAAACAGCGGCGTGCCGATCATGGCAAAGGCCAGGGCCAGTCCGGTGCCAATAAGCAATGCGATCATGGCTGCTGGGTCCTTTCGCCGGGGGTTTGTTCTTGGTTGCCCACAGGGGTGTCCGTCGTGGGTAATGCTATCCGATCGCCCAGGAACCGCAGCCCCGCGCCATTGGAGGCCTTGACCAGCACCACGTCACCGGGTGCCAGTTCGCGGGCCAATACTTCATAGGCGGCGTCGGCGTCGGGGACGAACATGGATTCCTCGCCCCAGGAGCCTTCCATGACGGCGCCAACGTGCATGGCGCGGGCCGCGGTTCCGACGACGAGCAGCCGGGAGATGTTCAGCCTGACCGCCACCCGGCCCACGAGGTCGTGCTCCAGGACGGATCCTTCGCCAAGCTCGAGCATCTCTCCGAGCACGGCCCAGGTGCGGCGGGTGCCGCCGGCCCCCAGTTCGGCCAGGGTGCGCAATGCCGCCCGCATGGACTCGGGATTGGCGTTGTAGGCGTCGTTGATGACGGTGACGCCGTCGTCGCGGTCGGTGCGTTCCATCCGGTACCGGCTCGCCGCTCCCTGCGAGTTCAGGGACGCTGCAATGACCGCAGGGGCCGCACCCGCGGCGTGGGCTGCCGAGGCCGCCGCCAGCAGGTTGGCCACGTGGTGCAGGCCCAGGAGCAGGCTGCGCACCTGGTAGGTCTCCGGGTCGCCGGGGAACGTGAGCGTAAATTCGGGGTGCCCGTCGGTGGTGCGCACCTCGCGCGCCTGAACCGCAGGGGCCACGGCCGCGGCTTCGTCCGTCGCGTCGGCGCTGGAGAAGAACGTCACGGGTGCCGTGGCGCGGGGCGCCATGGCGCGGACGCGGGCGTCGTCATAGTTCAAGATGGCCGTGCCGTTGGCGGGCAGGGCCGCTACCAGTTCGCCCTTCGCCACGGCGATGTTGTCGATGGAGCCAAACTCCCCGGCATGGGCGCTGCCCACACACAGGACCACGCCAATGTCGGGGTTGACCAGGGTCGAGAGGTAACTGATCTGCCCCATCTTGGTGGCGCCCATCTCGATGATGAGGTAGCGGGTGGTTTCCACGGCCCGGAAAACAGTCAGGGGAACCCCCACTTCGCCGTTGTAGGAGCCGATGGGGGCCACGGTTTCGCCCAGTTGCCCCAAAATCCCGGCCAGCAGGTCCTTGGTGGTGGTTTTGCCGGCCGAACCGGTGATGCCGATGACGGTCAGCGGTGTCACGGCGCGGATCCGGCGGACCATCTCCGCGGCCAACACGCCCATGGCGAGCACGGCGTCGGCGACTATCACTGCCGGGACGCTGGTGCCGGCGTCGTCGGCCGTTTCGCGCTCGGCCAGGACCAGGACGGCCCCGGCGGCGAAGGCGGCGGGCACAAAGTCGTGGCCGTCGGCGTGTTCGCCGGCCTTGGCCACGTACAGGCTGCCGGGGACGGCTTCACGGGAGTCCGTGACGATGCGGGCGGCGTCGATGCGCGTTTGGGGATCCGTGCCGGCGGACAGCCGGCCCTTGCATAGCGTGGCAATCTGGGCTGCAGTAAATTCAATCATGTCGGTTTACGACTCTATCCTGCTCGCGGAAGCGACGGGGAATCCGCGCAGCGCCAGGGCCGCCCGCAGTTCCACCCTGTCGTCCAGGGCCACGTTGACGCCCATGACCTCTTGGTACACTTCATGCCCGCGCCCGGCCACCAGGATGGTGTCCGCCGGTCCGGCAAGCTGCACGGCACGCGCGATCGCGTCGGCCCGCAGGCCGCATTCCTCCACGGTGCGTCCCAGGCCCAGGCGTTCGTTGGCCTCGACGGCGCCGGCCAGCACGCCCGCGCGGATGGCGGCGGCGTCCTCACCGTGGGGATCGTCATCGGTGACAATGACCACATCGGCGCCCTTCACGGCAACTTCGCCCATGATGGGCCGCTTCGTGGCGTCGCGCTCCCCCGTGGCACCAAACACGACAATGACCCGTGCGCCGGGCTCCTCGGAGCGGACGGCTGCCAGGGCTCGCTCGAGTGCGTCGGGGTTGTGGGCAAAGTCCACGATTGCCACCGGTGCCGTGCCCACCAGCTGCATGCGGCCGGGCACGTCAAGGGTGAAGGGGTCGTGGGAGTCGAGGGCGGCCTGCACAGCCGTGGCCGCGGCGGCATATCCGGCCCCGGCATGGTCTGCGGCGGCCGCGAGCTGCTCAACCACCATCACCAGGGCAAGGGCTGCGTTCGAGACGTTGAAGTCCCCCGGCAGGCCCGTGTGGACGGTCAAGGTGGTGTCATGGGGGCCGCGAAGGTCAAAGCGGGAACCGATGCCGTCGCGGCGGATGCCGGCAACCTGCCAGTCGGCTGCTGTTTCCGGTGTGTCCGTGGTGGCAGTTGTCGCCAACGTCACGGTGGGGACGGTGGCGGCGCCGGCCATCCGAACGCCCCAGGGCCCGTCCACCGTGATCACGGCGCGGCGGGCACGTTCCGGGGTGAACAGTTGCGCCTTCGTGTCAAAGTAGCCCTGCATGCCGCCGTGCAGGTCAAGGTGGTCCTGGGTGAGGTTCGTGAACCCCGCCACGTCAAAGACCACCGAATCGACCCGCCCGAACGCCAGTGCGTGGGAGGAAACCTCCATGGAGGCGGCGTCGAGCCCGCGCTCGGCCATGAGGGCCAGCAGGGCGTGGACATCGGTGGACTCAGGTGTGGTGAGCTTGCTGGGGATCGGTTCCTCACCGGCCAGGATCTCAATGGTGCCGATCAGACCGGTGGTGTTCCCCAAGGCTCGCAGCAGGGAATTCAAGAAGTAGGTGGTGGTCGTCTTGCCGTTCGTTCCCGTCACGGCAAATAGCGGCATCGAGCGGGCCGCCGTGCCGTAGACCAGGGCCGCGACGGCGCCGGTCACCCCGCGCGGGTCCGCACAGCTGAGCACGGGCACGCCGGGAGCCGCGGGAAAAAGTCGCGTGCCGGCGTCGTCCGTCAGGATGGCAACGGCGCCTGCAGCCACCGCGGCGGCGGCAAACTCCGCCCCGTGTGCGTGCGCCCCGGGAAGGGCTATATAGAGG
>JBAUMA010000444.1:0-17433 GCA_049578485.1 Specibacter sp. | reverse complement strand
CCCACCAGCACCACACCAAGCACCACCCCGGCCGCTGTTGTGCCGGCATGGCGCATCAATGTCGACGCAGCCAAGTTTGTGGCGAAAGGAGAGGGCATGTCTACGCAAGTGCAGCCGGAATCCCGGCGTGGCGGAAAAGCCCCCAAAACAAGCAATGAAAACAAGGAGGTGGGGCAGGACAGGAAGGAAAAGACGCAGGGACGCGCAGCCATGCTGTTGGTCCTGCCCTCCCTCATAGTCCTGGGCATCGTGATCATGTACCCCGTGATCAATGCCATCATCATGTCCCTGCAGAAGGACCAGGGGCTTGACCCGGTCACGGGAACCTTCGTCGCCGGCGGCTTTGCCGGCCTGTCCAACTACGCCCACTGGCTCCTCCAGCAGTGTGCATCCCCGACCGGGACCGAAACGTGCTCGCCTGGCACGCTGGGCGCCCAGTTCTGGGGCGCCACAGGTGTCACGTTCTTCTTCGCCGTCGTCACTGTCGCGCTGGAAACAGTCATGGGCTTCTGGATGGCAGTCATCATGTCCCGCACCTTCCGCGGACGCAGCGCACTCCGCGCCGCAGTGCTCGTGCCGTGGGCCATCCCGACGGCCGTCACGGCAAAGCTGTGGTTCTTCATCTTCGCGTTCGACGGCATCGCCAACACCCTCTTCCACACCTCCATCCTGTGGACCGGAAGCACGGGTCCGGCCCGGGCAGCCATTATCATTGCCGACGTGTGGAAAACGACGCCCTTTATGGCGTTGCTGATCCTGGCCGGCCTGCAGATGATTCCGGCCGAGGTGTATGAAGCAGCCAAAGTGGACGGCGCCACAACCTGGCAGCGGTTCACGCAAATCACCTTGCCCCTGGTGAAACCGGCCCTGATGGTCGCCATCTTGTTCCGCATCCTGGATGCGTTGCGCATGTACGACCTCCCGGCCATCATGACCAAGGGAGCCAATGGAACCACAACCTTGTCGATTCTGGTCGTGAACCAAATTGGGGTCGGGTTCAACTCGGCCGCGGCACTGTCCACCATCACATTCCTGATCATCTTTATTGTGGCGTTCATCTTCGTCCGGTTCCTGGGCGCGAACGCCGTTGAGTCCGCCAGCGGCGGAGAGCGGGGGAAGAAGAAATGAGCGCCGCAACAGCTGTCAGTGAAGCCACAAGTGTCCGCGCCAAATCCGTAGCGAGGAACCGGGAGCGGTGGTCAAGCACCCGCACCTACATCAGCGCCGCTGTCATCCTGATCTGGTGCCTGCTGCCGTTCTACTGGATGATCGTCACCGCGTTCCGCGATGTCGGCTTCACCTTCGACTCCACGCCGTTCTTCACGCACGTCACCTGGGACAACTTCAAGACGGTGTTCTCCACGGACCTGGGAAACCACTTCGCCCGCAACCTGTGGAACTCGTTCTTCGTCTCGGCCGTGACCACCATCGTGGCCCTGCTGTTTGGCGTGTTCGCGGCCTACGCCCTGGCGCGGCTGAAGTTTGCCGGAAAATTCCTGGTCCTCGGCTTCATCCTCGGGGCATCCATGTTCCCCGGTGTCGCCATCGTGACTCCGCTGTTCCAGCTCTTCACCGACATCAACTGGATGGGCACCTACCAGGCCCTGATCATCCCGAACATCTCGTTCGTACTGCCTCTGACGGTCTACACCTTGACGTCGTTCTTCCGCGAAATGCCGTGGGAGCTTGAGGAGTCCGCGCGCATCGACGGCTGCACCCAGGCCCAGGCGTTCCGCAAGGTCATCATGCCGTTGGCCGCACCCGCCGTATTCACCACGGCTATCCTGGCGTTCATCGCGTCATGGAATGAATACTTGATTGCCAATCTGTTTTCCAATGAGGCGACCAAGACCGTCACTGTGGCTATCGCATCGTTCGCCGGGTCCCAGCCGCACCAGGAACCGTACACGGCCGTCATGGCGGCCGGCACCGTGGTCACCATCCCGTTGGTCATTTTAGTGCTTGTCTTCCAGCGTAAAATTGTGGCTGGACTTACAGCGGGAGCGGTGAAGTAGTGGCCGCCCGGGGCGGGCAGTACAAGAAGGACGACGACGGTCCGGTCGGGTTGCGCACGCGGAATACCAGGCAGCGCAGTGCCGAGGACTTCGACTTCATTATTGGCTTCCTCGCATTCTGGACATTGGTGTTGTTCGCCATCACGGCCTGGTTGGAAGTGACGGGGCAGCCTGCCCTCAGCTGGGCCTTGGGGCTCTTGGCCATTGTCTTGGCCCTGTGGGGCATGATTCGGCTGCGAAGGAGGCTTCCGGCACGACGCGGAAGGCGCGAACAGTAGCGCACGGCGAGTTCCGCCGTCGGGCCTTGCACCTTGGGGAATGCCGCACCGGATAAGGTGGCGGCCGGGTGCAAGGCATCGCAACCGCATGAGCCGGGAGGGGGAAAGCATGGGTGCAAGTATTGACGACGTTGCCGCACGGGCGCAGGTCTCAACTGCCACGGTCTCGCGGGCCCTCAGGGGGCTGCCGCGCGTCAGTGAAGTGACCCGGGCCAAGGTGCTGGCCGTGGCCGATGAGATGGGATACGTTCCGTCACCATCGGCCAGCGGCCTGGCCACCGGGCGCACCAAGACCGTGGGGGTCCTGGTGCCGTTCGTGGACCGTTGGTACTTTGGGCACGCCATTGAGGGCATTGACCAGGTGCTGCGTGACAACGGCTACAACCTGCTCCTCTTTAGCTTGGGCGGCTACACGCACGGGCAAAAGCGCAGCTTCACCGAAAGCATGGTCAAGAAACAGATCGACGGGCTGCTGGTGCTATCGCTCGGGCTGTCCGACGAGGAACTGCACCAACTCCACAACACCTTCATCCCGCTACTTTCGGTGGGCGGCCCGGTGGAAGGTTGTGCCGGCGTCTACATTGACGATATTGCTGCCACGACCGCGGCCATGGACCATCTGATTGGCCTCGGTCACCGGAGGATCGGCTATCTGCATGGCGGTGTCGAGGACCAACGCAGCTTCCGGGTCCCGGCATTGCGCACCGTGGCGTTTGAGGCCGCCATGAACAAGGCGGGCCTCCAGGTGAGGGGGGACTGGAGCGTGCCGGGGGACTTCACCGTTTCAGAAGGAGTCCGGGCTGCGGCGGCGATTTTCGACGCACCGGGCGAAAATCCGACGGCCGTCTTCTGCGGTTCCGACGAGATGGCACTGGGGCTGATCTTTGAAGCCCAACGCCGCGGCATTCGTATTCCCGAGGAACTCTCCGTGGTGGGGATCGACGACCATGACTTTTCAGAGCCCGCCGGGCTGACCACAGTTGCCCAGAAACCATGGGAGCACGGCCGCGCCGCCGCACGGATGGTTTTGGCGGAACTGGCAGGGAAAACCAATGTTGAGCGTGAAAAGATCATGCCGTTCGAGCTGATCGTCCGGCGCACCACGGCCCCACCTCAACCACGGTTGTAGCCGGCGGCGATCCGGCATTTTTCCGCCGGCTATCCGTCCCACGGCCGCGGGCGGCCTTAGGTCCTCCTTTACGCCGGCTACAAAAAACGCCGGCCTCGCCGCCTTCTGCCGGGGTTTGCGACGTCAGTTGGCCCGGGCCAATGCCCTGATGGGTATCCATCGGTTGGCGAGCCTGCGGTACGCCGCCGCGGCTCCGGCGAGGTCGCCGTCGGCCAGGCAGCGCAGCCCCGCGTGGACATCGGCGGGGGAGTCGTCGGGATGGACCCGGTTGGCCACGGGGCCGTAGTCCAGCTCGACCACGCCCTGGTCGTTGAACCCGTCCAGCCAGCCGTGCAATTCGTCGAGTTCCTCAAACAAGTCAAGGTCCGGCGCCATTTCCGCCAGCATCTTCAGCGTCCGTCCGGCCCGTTCCACGGCAACCCGCACGGGAACCTGGATGCGCACGGTGATCACCCTGCCGTTGGCCTCCACCACTTCCATCCTGTCATTGGCGTAGACAAGGGTGAACCAGCTGAACGGTATGCCCCAGGTGGACGTGCGTGTTTGCAGATCCGGCACCGGATCGGGGGCGATGGCCGCCCGCTCCAGGTGCCGGCTCCATTCGGTTTCCGGGACCACCAGCCGGGCCAGCTGTGACATGGGACCGGCGAGCAGCTCGGCGGTGGCGGCCACGGATCGGGCCACCACCTGGTTTGGCGCGTACAGCAGGGGTGTTGCCTCACCCATCTGCAGGACCCGCACCCTGTCCGCGGCCGGCGTCGGCAGCGGGTTGGCTGTGCTTCGGCTGACCCGGCCCAGCGAATCGGCCAGCTCCTGCGCGTCAACCGTCACAGGGTTCTGCTCGGCCTCGAGCCTGTCCTGGAGGTAGCCGAACTGGGTGGAGGTGTAGGCCTCGCGGGGTAGGTAAACGCGCAGGCTGGACACGAACGGCAGTTGCACGCCCCCTAGATACAGCCCGTTGTGCATGGCCTAGTCCAGATCCACAATGACGGGGGCATGGTCCGAGGCGCCCTTGCCCTTGCGTTCCTCGCGGTCAATTTGCGCGCCCGTGACGCGTGCCGCCAGGGCGGGGGAGGCCAGGACAAAGTCGATGCGCATGCCCTCCTTCTTGGGGAAGCGCAGCTGCGTGTAGTCCCAGTACGTGTAGACGCCGGGGCCGGGGTGCAGGGGGCGGACGACGTCGGCAAAACCCGCCGCTTCAAAGGCGCCGAACGCCGCGCGCTCCGGGGCGCTGACATGGGTCAAACCCTGCTCGATGAAGAAGTTGATGTCCCAGACGTCGTCGTCCTGCGGGGCGATGTTCCAATCGCCCATGAGCGCGATCTGGGCGGTGGGATCCTCAGCCAGCCACCCGGCGGCCTGCCCCTTGAGTTCCTCGAGCCACTGCAACTTGTAGGGCATGTGCTCGTCGTCCAGGGCGCGGCCATTGGGCACGTACAGGCTCCAGATGCGCACGCCGTTGCACGTGGCGCCAATGGCGCGTGCCTCCTGCACGGGATCCTTGCCGCCCTTGCCAAACGCCGGCTGGCCGGCAAAGGTCCGTTCCACGTCTTCGAGGCCCACCCGGGAGGCGATGGCAACGCCATTCCACTGGCTAAGGCCAAAGTGGGCTACCTCGTAGCCGTTGTTCTCAAACAGTTCCCAGGGGAAGTTCTCGTCTTTGCACTTGGTCTCCTGGATGGCCAGCACGTCCGCATCGGTGCGGCGCAGCCAGTCCTCCACACGGTCGGCACGGGCACGCAGCGAGTTCACATTCCAGGTAGCAATCTTCACCAGTCCAAGCTATCAACTTAACCCGGCAATGGCCCGGATTGGCCGCCCCGGAAGAACCCCGGAGCAGCCGGGAAACGGCACTCCGGTGTCCCGATGTGGGTGAAGACACACATCATGGCGCTCGGGGACCCGAATAAGTTGCCCAAGGTTACAAAGTCATAACGCTTCCCTCGCCCCGTCACGGCAGGGCGGTGGCAGTTTTCGGCGGGAGCAAAGCATGCCAAAGCGGGCCGGATTGCGCTGTTAGTGAAAATGGCTTTGTTAGCGTTGACGTGAACCAGTACACCGAAAAGCCTGCGGGCAACTGCCCACGCTGCCGCAATCATATTGCGCAAAGTGGTGCAGCCAGACACAGGCGCTCGAACTGGCGGTAGGGATAGCTTCCCGTTTCCCGCGTTTCCCAGCGGAACCGTCTTTCCTTGCTGCTCCGGCCGGAGCGTGCGGGGGAGCGAAGAGTTTGACGCGTACCAACGCCTGCAGCACGAGAACACCAATTGCGGCGCAGAAACCCGCGAAGGCCGGCGAAAGCCGACGCCTCCGCGGCACTGTGCTGCGTAGATGGGTACTACGTGTCCGAAGAAACACACAACGCAAGTCAACAAGATCCAACGGCACAGGAGCGCAGCGAGGCGGAAAACGCCCTGAGCGTGCGCAATGTCTACAAAGTATTCGGCAAACGCCCCACCGAAGTCATCAAGCGCCTGAAGGCGGGCAAGAAGCGCGAGGAACTTACTGCGCTCGGCACGGCCGCCGTCATCGACGCCAGTTTTGATGTCAAAAAGGGCGAAATTTTTGTGGTCATGGGCCTCTCCGGCTCCGGAAAGTCCACCCTGATCCGCACCCTGAACGGCTTGTGGGCACCCACCCAGGGCTCCGTCGTCGTCGGCGGCACTGACATTTCCAAGGTCAGCGACAAGGAACTGCGCAAGGTGCGCCAGGAAAAGATCTCCATGGTCTTCCAGCACTTTGCCCTCCTCCCGCACCGCACGGTGCTGGAAAACGCCGCCTACGCCCTGGAAATCCAGGGCGTGGCCAAGGCTGACCGCACCGCCAGGGCCGAAAAAGTGCTCGCCCTGGTGGGCCTGGGCGGCTGGGGCGAGAAGTACCCGTCCGAGCTCTCCGGCGGCATGCAGCAGCGCGTGGGCCTGGCCCGGGCCCTGTGCGCGGAGACGGACATCCTGCTCATGGACGAGGCGTTCTCCGCCCTTGACCCGCTGATCCGGCGCGAAATGCAGGAACAGCTGGTCGTGCTCCAGGCAGAGCCGGACAAGACCATCGTCTTCATCACCCACGACCTCAACGAGGCCATGTTCCTGGGCGACCGGATCGCCGTCATGCGCGACGGCGAGATTGTCCAGATCGGCACGCCCGATGAAATCCTTACGAGCCCGGCCAACGACTACGTTGCCGCGTTTGTGCGGGACGTCGACAGGACCCGTGTCCTGACCGCGGGAGGAGTCATGGAACCGCCGCTGGCCGTCGTCACGATTTCCGGCGGACCCCGCAACGCCCTGCGCACCATGCGGGACCTGCAGGTTTCCGCCGCCTTTGTGGTGGATCGCCGCCGGAGGTACCAAGGCATTGTCCGCGACCGGGACGTCATGGCCCAGGTGGAAAAACGTGCCACCGATTTGTCCGCCGTGGTGCGCAACGGCATTGAGCCGGTCAGCCCCGACACGGCGTTGAACGATTTGTTCGGCCGTGCCGTGGAAAGCCCCATCCCCCTGCCCGTGGTGGACGACGACGGCCGCCTGGTGGGTGCCCTGCCCCGGGTGACGCTGCTGGCCGCCTTGGGCAATGTGCCCTCCACAACGGGCGAATTCCCGGTTGTTGAGGTGGCAGTTGCCCCGATCCCCGAACAAGTTGTCACGGCCGCGTTGGCTCAGACCGAAGGAGCCGCAAAGTGACCCCCGATTTTAGGATTCCCCTGGGCGACTGGGTTGAGGTTGGCCTGGACTGGCTGACAACATCCCTTGACGGCTTCTTCAAGCTGATCCGCACCATATTCGTCGGCGCCTACGACAGCCTTGAGTGGCTGCTGAATGCCCCACCCTTCTGGGTGATCATCCTGGTGTTCGCCGCCATCGCGTGGTGGGCCAGCAGCTGGAAACTCGGCGTTGGCACGCTTGTGGGCTTTGGAGTGATCGCCGGCGTGGACCAATGGTCCAATGCCATGGACTCCCTGGCCCTGGTGGTCATTGCCACCGTGGTGGCCGTGGTCATCAGCGTCCCGTTGGGCATCTGGGCGGCCAGTTCACTGCGGGTCTCGGCGATCATCCGGCCCATCATGGACTTCATGCAGACCATGCCGGCCATGGTGTACCTGATCCCCGCGCTGGTCATGTTCCGGGTGGGCATCGTCCCCGGCATCGTGGCCACGATCGTCTTCTCCATGGCTCCCGGCGTCCGCTTCACCGAACTGGGCATCCGCGGCGTGGACAAGGAAGTGGTGGAGGCCGGGCACGCCTTCGGCTCCAGCCCGGCACGCATCCTGCGCCAAATCCAGCTTCCCCTGGCCCGGCCCACCATCATGGCCGGCGTCAACCAGGTCATCATGCTGTCCCTGTCCATGGTGGTCATCGCCGGCATGGTCGGCGCCGGCGGGCTTGGCGGCGACGTTGTCGAGAGCCTGAGCCGGATCGACGCCGGGCTGGGCTTTGAGGCCGGCATCGCCGTCGTCATCCTGGCCATTTTCCTGGACCGCGTCACGGCCAGCCTCGGCAAGGGCCAAAAGTCCACCGCCGGCAAGGGCCAAAAGCTCGCAGCCGGCAAGGCAGCCTGAGTTTTCGACATACAAGATTTGCAAACCAATCGCGGCCGCGGATTTCTGCGCTGCCATAGAAAGGAATGAACAATGAACAAGAAATTTATGGGGTTCGCCGCCATCGCGGCAACACTTGCACTGGGCCTGAGCGCCTGTGGCTCCGGATCGTCGGGGGCCAAGCTGGACAACGGTGACAAGAAGGACGTCACGATCGCCGTGTTCAACGGCTGGGACGAAGGCATTGCCGCCTCGGAACTGTGGAAAGTGATCCTGGATGAGAAGGGTTACGACGTCAAGCTGCAAAATGCCGACGTCGCACCCGTGTTCTCCGGACTGTCCACCGGGGATTATGACCTGACCCTGGATACCTGGCTGCCCGTCACGCACAAGACCCTCATTGAGAAGTACGGCAAGGACATCTCAGAACTGGGCCAGTGGAACGCTGAAGCCTCCCTGACCATTGCGGTCAACAAGGACGCCCCCATCGACTCACTGGACCAGCTTGCGGCGAATGCGGACAAGTTCGGCAACAAGATTGTCGGCATTGAGCCCGGCGCCGGCCTGACCGAGGTCACCACCAAGGACGTCATCCCCGCCTACGGCCTGGACAAGATGGACTACGTCACCTCATCCACCCCGGCCATGCTTTCGGAGCTGAAGACCGCCACCAGCAAGGGCGAAAACATTGCCGTCACCCTGTGGCGCCCGCACTGGGCGTACGACGCCTTCCCCCTGAAGGACCTCAAGGACCCCAAGGGCGCTTTGGGCAAGGCCGAAGGCATCTACGGATACTCCCGCATGGACTTCGGCACGGACTACCCCGAGCTGAACAAGTGGCTCAAGGCGTTCAAGATGGACTCCAAGACCCTGTACTCCCTGGAAAACGCCATGTTCAATGGTGAAAAGACCAAGGACTACTCCCCGATCATCAAGAAGTGGATCGGCGACAACCAGGCCTACGTGGACACCCTCACCAAGTAACAACGCCGTCTCACCTTTGGCGCGTTTTGGAATGACGCCGTCTCACCTTTGGTGCGTTTTAGGGCAACGCCGTCTCACTTCTGGCGGTGGGGGCCGGGTGGTCTCGACAGGCTCGACCACCGGAATTACCGCTCCTGAAACTCGGAGTCTGAATATTCCCGGCCCAGGCCGGAGGGAACGGGCGCGCACGGCACCGAATCGGTGCCGTGGCGCGCTTCTTCGTTGGCGCGCAGTTCCACGCGCCGGATCTTTCCGGAAATGGTCTTGGGCAGCTCGGCGAACTCCAGCCGGCGGATCCGCTTGAACGCCGGCAGGTGTTCGCGGCAGAACGCAAAGATTTCCCCGGCAAGCTCGTCGCTGGGCTGGTAGGCGGCCGTCAGCACCACAAAGGCCTTGGGCACGCTCAGGCGCAGGGCATCGGGGGATGGAACCACGGCGGCCTCGGCCACGGCCGGGTGCTCGATCAGCACGCTTTCCAGTTCAAACGGAGAGAGCCGGTAGTCGGAGGACTTGAACACATCGTCACTGCGGCCGACATACGTCAGGATGCCGTTCTCGTCCCGGCTGGCCACATCGCCGGTGTGGTAATAGCCGCCACGGAAGGCCTCGGCCGTCTTGGCGGGGTCGCCGTAATAGCCCTTGGTGAGCCCCACGGGGGTGGGGTCCAAGCGCAAGCAAAGCTCGCCGTCGTCCGCTTCCGCACCGGTGAGCAGGTCAACCAGCACCACGTCGTAGCCCGGAAGTGGGCGGCCCATGGAGCCGATCTTGACGGGCGCGCCGGGGGTGTTGGCCACCTGGACGGTGGTTTCGGTCTGGCCAAAGCCGTCCCTGATGAGCTGTCCCCATGCGCGTTCCACCTGGCCGATAACCTCGGCATTGAGCGGCTCGCCTGCGGAAACCACCTTGTTGGGCGGATTCTTGAGCAGGGTCAGGTCGGCCTGGATGAGCATGCGCCACACCGTGGGGGGTGCGCAAAAGCTGGTCACCTTGCCCTTGTCCATCTGTTCCATGAGGGCGACGGCGTCAAAGCGGGCGTAGTTGTAGATGAACACGCAGGCCTCGGCGATCCAAGGGGTGAAAACGTTGGACCAGGCGTGTTTGGCCCAGCCGGGGGAGGCCACATTGAGGTGGACGTCGCCGGGCTCCAGGCCGATCCAGTACATCGTGGAGAGGTGGCCCACGGGGTAGGACGTGTGCGTGTGCTCCACCAGTTTCGCCTTGGACGTGGTGCCGGAGGTGAAGTACAAGAGCATGGTCTCATCGGCCCGGGTGGGGGCGTCGGCCGCAAATATTGGGGAGCTCCGATTCGCCTCCGCATAGTCCAGGATGGTCCGGCCGGCGTCCTGGGTGCCTTCGCCTTGGCCGATTCCGACGCCGATCAGCCGGTAGCCGCCGGGCACCTCGGCAAATTTCGCGGTGTCCTCGGCCCGGGCGGCAACCCAGCGGGCCTCCCCGCGTTCCACCCTGTCGCGGAGGTCGGCCGGGCCCATCATGGTGGTGGTGGGAATCATGACGGCACCGAGTTTGATGCAGGCCAGCATCAGCTCCCACAGCTCCACCTGGTTGCCGAGCATGATGATCACGTGGTCCCCACGCCCCAGGCCCTCGCCCCGCAGCCAGTTGGCCACCTGGTTGGAGCGCACGGAGAGGTCCTTGAACGTGCGCCGCAGGGAACTGCCGTCGGCTTCCACTATCACCAGGGCCGGTTTGTCAGCTGTGGCGGGGTCGTTGGCCAGTGCATCAATCCAGTCCAGGGCAAAATTGAATTCGGTGAATTGCGGCCACTGGAATTCCTTATTCGCGCGAGCGTAGTCAAGGCGCAGCTCCAACAGGTGGTTGCGGGCCGCCCGGAATTCCTCAGTGACGTTCATGGTGTTCACCCTTCGGCTTCGTTGCCGTCCTGCGGCAAGAGGGCCGTCAGGTCAATTGCTCCCCAATATACGCGCAGCGCGCGGTCTGAAGGTCCTTCGGCGTGGCGGCTACTTCCACCACGAATCAAGCAGCGACACCGGCGTGGTGCGCTTGTGCCGTGACTGCAGGAAGCGCCGTTCAATGGCGACGGCGTCCGCATCGGGGACGTCCCGGCCCTCAAGGTAGTCGTCAATGGTGTCGTAACTGATGCCGAGTTCGTCCTCGTCGGTGCGGCCGGGCTTGCCGTCCAGGAGGTCGGCCGTGGGCACCTTGTTGTACAAATCCGCTGAGGCGCCCAGCTCCTTGAGCAGCGCACGGTTTTGGCGCTTATTAAGCGTGAAGAGCGGCAGGATGTCCGCGCCGCCGTCACCAAACTTTGTAAAGAAGCCCGTGACTGATTCGGCGGCGTGGTCGGTTCCGATCACCAGCAAGTTGTCGTGCCCGGCCAAGGCGTACTGGGCAATCATGCGGGAGCGGGCCTTGATGTTGCCCTTGTTGAAGTCGGAGACGTCCTGATCGTTCGTCGTCGCAAATTCCCCCTCGAAGCCGTCCACGGCGGGGGCAATGTTAAATGTCTTGTTGGTCTTGGCATTGATGAATTCCAGGGCGGCTTGGGCGTCGTCCTCGTCGTGCTGCACGCCGTAGGGGAGGCGGACGGCGATGAAGTTCGCCTCAAAGCCTTCCGTGGCGAGGTCCTCGACGGCCAGCTGGGCCAGCCGTCCGGCGAGCGTGGAGTCGATTCCGCCGCTGATACCCAGCACGAAGCCCCGGGTGCCCGTGGCCTTGAGGTAGTCCTTGAGGAATTGCACCCGCCGGGTGACTTCCGCCGCCGGGTCAATCCGGGGTTCGACGCCGAGTTCTGCAATGATCTGTGCCTGGAGTTCTCGCATGGGACTAAGGGTAGCGTGTTGAGGTAACCGGCATGTTACGGCCCGTCTAGGCGATGGTGTACGAATTCTGCGGGCGGCCCGTTGTGCCGTAACTGAGGTCGAGGACAACCAGGCCCTTGCGTTCCAGCACGCCAAGGTAGCGCTGGGCCGTGGGCCGGCTGACACCGAGGTTGTTGGCGATTTCTGCCGCGCCAATCGGTGCGCCGGCGGCCCTGACGGCGTCGAGGACCTTTTGCATGGTTGGCTGAAGGCGTGGGGCCGGAGCCGGGGCGCGCACGGTGGCGGACCGGGTGCTGTACAGGCTGTCCACCACGGCCTGGTTGGCCGACGGTGCGGAGTCAAGGGCCTGCCTCCACCGCTGGTACGCCTCCAGCTGGGCGCGGAGCTGGTCAAAGCTGAACGGCTTGACCAGGTAGTAGACGGCGCCACTGCTCATGGCGGATCTGACCGTGGCGAGGTCGCGGGCGGCCGTGATGACGATGCAGTCGACTTCGGTGCCCGCGGCCTGCAGGGAACGCAGCAGCGACAGGCCGTCCTCGTCCGGCAGATGCACGTCCAGCAGCAGCAGGTCCGGGGACAGCCGGGCAATGGCCTCCCGGGCTGAGGCGGCGCTGTACACCTCGCCGACGCACTCGAAGCCTGCCACCTTGGCCACCCGGGCCGCATGGATGCGGGCCACCCGGAAGTCGTCGTCGACCACCAATGTCTTGATCACTGTGCATCCCTCGTATCAGTCCCGGAGGTGTCCGCCGTTTCAGGCAGCCACACCTCAAAGTTACCGCCCGGCCCTGGGAACACGTCGAGGGTGCCCCCGGCGCGGTGCACGATCCGTCGCACCAGCGCCAGCCCGATCCCGCGCCGCATGCCCGGCCGGGGGTCCTTGGTGGAGTAGCCATCCACCACGACGGCGTCGATCTTGTCCGCGGGCACCCCCGGGCCGTTGTCGCGGACGGCAATAAAGACGCCGTCCGCGTCGTCGAGCTGGACGCTCACGGTGCGGGGCCGGGGAGAGTTGGCCAAGGCGTCGACGGCGTTGTCCAGCAGGTTGCCGACGATCGTGAGCAGTTCCGCCTGATCCGCGGATGGATGTTCCAGCCGGGAATCGGAGGTGACGATGATCTGCACGTCCTGTTCAGCGGCCACCGTGATCTTGGCCAGCAGCAGTGCCGCCAGCTCGGGAGGCGCAATCCGTGAGCGCAGACCCTCGCCGAGGGAGCGGGATGCGGCGGAAATTTGGGAAACATAGGTCTTGGCTTGCTCAACGTCGCCAAGTTCCAGCAGTCCGTCAACCACGTGCAGGCGGTTGGCGTATTCGTGTTCCAGTGCACGCATGGCCTCCATGAGTCCCTGGACCGAGTGCAGGTCCCGCACCAGTCCCTCGATCTCGGTGCGGTCGCGCAGGGTCACCACCGAGCCGATGCTCCGCCCGCCGATGGCCACGGGCATGCGGTTGACCACGAGCAGGGCGTCCTGGGTCAGGGCCACCTGGTCGGCGCCGCCCAGCGTTCCGGTGAGGAGGTCGCGGAGCCTGCCGGCCGGGACCAGCTCTGTTACAGGCGTCCCCAGCGCCGTGCCTTCCACTTGCAGCAGGCGCCGGGCCTCCTCGTTGATGACCGTCACGCGGCCGTCGTCGTCCAGGCCCACCACCGCCTCCCGGATCCCGTGCAGCAGGGCCTCGCGTTCCTGCAGCAGGAACGCGATCTCGGCGGGTTCCAGATTGAAGGTGACCCGCTTGATCCGCCGGGAGAGCAGCAGGGATCCCGCCACGCTCAGCAGCAGCACCAGCGCCAGGAAACCGGTGATGAGCCAGATGTTCTGGAGCTGCTCATCTTGTTCCTTGGTGTCCAGGATCCCCACCGAAACCTGGCCGATCACGGTCCCGTCGGCGCCGAAGATTGGCGCCTTCGCGTTGGCCGAACGGCCCAGGCTGCCCGGGTCGAAGCCAAGGTGCGTCTGCCCATCCAGGACTGCCACCGGCTCCTCCAGCTTCTTCCCTACCAGTGCCGGGTTGGGATGCGAAAAACGGATGCCGTTGCGGTCGGTCACCACCACATAGGCCGGCTTGGCAGCGGCCATGACCTGCGCGGCCAGACCCTCGATCCGGTGCTGGGGGTCCCCGGCCGCCAGGTCCGCGCGGATCTGCGGCATCGTGGCGGTGCTGGTCGCGATGCCCAGGGCACGGAGTTGGTATTGCCGGTCCAGGGTCTGGTTGCTGAGCAGGGTAAAGAGGAACCCTGCAAGGACGACGGCGAGCACCAGGAGGGACAGGATGCCCAGCAGGATCTGGGTGGTCAGGGTCAGGGAACGGTGCCTGACGCGCCGGGCGCGAGCCTGCGCGAGCCGGCTCATGGGAGCCGTCTTTTGGGCGGGAGGCCCTCGCTGCAGAACCCGTTGCAGAAAATGCACAAAACGTGCACATTCGCGGTTAATTTGCACAACTTACTGAAGTCTTTTGACACTGCCCATCGCTTTCTAAGCTCGAAATAGCTTATGTGATTCAGCTCACGCAGGCGATTGCGACCTAGGAAGGGAACCAGTGACAACGGTGTCAGTATTACATGAAAAAGGCCGGACGCCCCCGGCCCGCGGGGGAGTCGAGGATGCGGCACGGATCGACATTCGCAACTTGACCAAGCGCTACCTCACGCCAAAAGGCGAGACCTTCACGGCCATCAACGACGTGACGCTCACCGTGGAACCGGGTCAGTTTTGCGCCATCGTGGGGCCCACGGGCTGCGGCAAGTCAACCACCCTGGCCCAGGTCTCGGGGCTGGAACGGCCCAGTGCCGGCTCGGTGAGCGTTGGCGGCCAGTTCGTTGACGGAATCACCAACGGCGTCAGCTATATGTTCCAGGCTGACGCGCTCTTCCCCTGGAAGACAGTCCTCAACAACGTGCTGATCGGGCCCGTGCTGCTCGGCACGCCCAAGCGGGAGGCCAGGGAGCTGGCCATGGACTGGCTGCGGCGCGTGGGCCTGGCCGGCTTCGAGGACCGGTACCCGCACCAGCTCTCCGGCGGCATGCGCAAGCGAGTCGCCATGGCGGCCGCGCTCATCAACAATCCGCGGATCCTGCTGATGGACGAACCGTTCGGCGCACTCGACGTGCAAACCAAGGCCATCATGCAAAATGAGCTGCTCCAGCTTTGGGAGGGGCTGCGCCCCTCCGTCCTGTTCATCACCCACGACCTCGACGAGGCAGTGGCGCTCGCCGACAAGGTGGTCATCATGACCAGCAGCCCGGGCTCGGTCAAGGATGTCTTTGACATCGACCTGCCCCGGCCTCGCGGGGATGTCCAGCAAATCCGCCACGAAGAGCGCTTCCTGGAGCTCCAAGGCCAAATCTGGGCATCCCTGAAGGACGAGGTCACCCGGGCCTACAAACAAAGCGCTGGAGCAACGTCATGACGTCCATAACGCACAACGCCGCCCTGGTGCACGAACAGGAAACGGCCATGAAAGCGGCCGCCCGACGCACCATCTCACGCCGCACTGCGTGGATCTGGGCCGGGCGCATCCTGCTCGCCGTTGTGGTGCTCGGCGGCTGGCAGTGGTTCACAACCGTCGGCTGGGTGGACAAGTTCTTCTTCGGCCAGCCAACGGAAATCTGGAACAGCCTGGTCAAACTCTTCACGGATGGCACGGCCTTCGGCACCATTTGGGAAAACCTCTGGATCACTGTCCAGGAGGCTTTGCTGGGCTTCCTGCTCGGCACGCTCACCGGCGTCGTGCTTGGCATCCTGCTGGGCTCCAACAGGTACCTCTCGGAGGTGGTCGGCCCGTACATCCGGATCGTGAACTCCATCCCGAGGATCGTGCTCGGCTCGATCTTCATCGTCGCGTTCGGTCTGGGCATGGGCCCCAAGGTGCTCCTTGCCGCAGTCCTGGTATTCTTCGTGGTCTTCTTCAACGCCTTCCAGGGGGTGCGTGAAGTGGACCAGAACCTGATTTCCAACGTGCGGGTCCTGGGCGCTTCCCCGCTTCAGGTGGCCATGCACGTAACCATCCCTTCGGCCATGACCTGGATCATCGCCAGCCTGCACACGGCCTTCGGCTTCGCGATTATCGGAGCACTGGTGGCTGAGGTGCTCGGGGCCCAGCACGGCATAGGCCTGATCATCAGCGAGGCCCAGGGAACCTTCGACCCCAATACCGTCTTTGCCTGCATGGTCATCATCGCGGTCATCACCCTCGGCGCCGAGTATCTCATCAGCCTGCTGGAGCATTCCCTGCTCAAATGGCGGCCGCCGAGCAAGTCCGAGGCCCAGGCCATCTAGGAATTCCTCACCCCCAGTTGTTCACCGCCCGAAAAAATCGGGACCAAGCAAAAGGAAACACATCATGATCAAGCACAAGATCTACGCCGTCGCGGCAACCGGAGCAATGGCGCTCAGCCTCGCCGCCTGTGGCGGCGCGACCGGAAGCGGCAGCACCGGGGCCAACGCCTCACTTCCCACAGTCAAGATGATGGTGGGCGGCATCGACAAGCAGATTTACCTGCCGTACCAGCTGGCCCAGCAGTTGGGCTTCTACAAGAAGTACGGCGTCAACGTGGAACTTTCCACGGAACAAAACGGCGGCGTGGGTGCCGAGGATGCCATGGCATCCGGGCAGGTCGACATGGCCGGCGCCTGGTACGTTCACACGGTCGACTTCCAGTCGAAAGGCAAGGACGTCATCAACCTCGTCCAGCTTTCCGGCGCCCCCGGTGAACGCATCATGTGCGGCACGGACAGCGGAGTCCACTCGGCGGCCGACATCAAGGGCAAGACCATGGGCGTTACGGACCTCGGCTCCGGAACGGACGAGCTGACCCAATTTGTCGCCTCCAAGGCCGGCGTCACCAAAAAGGACTATCACACGCTCGCCGTCGGGGCCGGGTCCACGGCGATTGCCGCCATCCAGCGTAAGTCAGCGGACTGTGTCATGACCACCCAGCCCACTGTCGGCGCCTTGGAGAGCAAGAAGCTCGCCTCGACAGCCGTCGACCTGGCCACCTCGGACGGCGCCAAGGCCGCGCTGGGCGGTGACTGGCCCGCTGCAGGTGTCCTGGCCAATGCCAGCTGGGTGAAGGACCACGAGGACGCCGCCCAAAAGGTGGTGGACGCCCTGGTCGCGACGATGCATTGGATCAACACACACTCGGCAACGGACATCGCCAACGCGCTGCCGTCGTCGTACGTGCAAAACAGCACCATCAGCAAGGACCAGTACATTGCCGGGCTGACCACGGACAAGGGGCAATTCCTGCCTGACGGCATCATGCCTGCCGGCGGCCCCAAGGTCATCTTCGCCATGGAGAAGGGCAACGGCGTGGACACTTCCAAGGTCACCATTTCCGGCACCTTTACCAACAAGTACGCCATGGCGGCAAACAAGTTGGAGGGGTTCACCACAACCACCACTCCTGCCGGTGCCGACGGCTAAGGCCGGTTTCCGGATGCGCCCACGGCCGCAGCGCTTGCGGCCGCAGCACCTGCGGCGAATGGCGTAGGCAAAAGGGGGGCCCGCAGGCATCACCTGCTGGCCTCCTTTCGCGTGTGCTGCCAATCTGTTGATGCGGGTTGGGCGGGGGATGAAGCGTGGAATGAGCGCAGATCCGCCGTCGGCCAGATGGTGGCGGATGGCTGTCAGTGCACGCAGGGCGCCGTCGTCGTCGGGAAGAAGGGTGAAGCTCGGGCCGGCGAGGAAGAT
>JBAUMA010000443.1:0-6050 GCA_049578485.1 Specibacter sp. | reverse complement strand
CCTATTGGCTTGCCCACAACGGCGACGCTGCCGTGGATGTCCGCACTGTTGCGCACGGGCCGTTTCAGCCTATGAGGGTTCCTCGGAGGCGCGACTGGTCACTTATCCAAAAACGGTTGTTCGGTTTTAGTCAGTTGCACTTAAGCGGATGGATTCCGTTCCGGGAGTTTTCCAGCAGGCAACTTCCGAATATCCTCCCGGGGTCATGGCGGGTGCCACAATAGACCGCCGCAACGGTAAAAATACGTCACCCAGCAATCAAAGCCCGCAGCTTTCACCGGAAACGGGCGGGCAACTCCACATCCGGGGACAACCCTTGAAATTCACTTCAGATCAGCCTTTGTGACGCAGACAGTCACAATGACCTTTACGTCCCGGGGATGCATTTGCGCTCCATCGCGTGAAAAAACATCGTCCCAGATGGCACAAAAGAGCACCTGTGCCTGGCGTCGCGGACGCCTCGCACAGGTGCTCTTGGTGCAACTGGAGCTTAGATCAAGCCCTGGGCCAGCATGGCGTCGGCAACCTTGACGAAGCCGGCGATGTTGGCGCCCACCACGTAGTTACCCGGGGATCCATACGTCTCGGCGGTCTCGGCACAACGGTCGTGGATGCCAACCATGATCTGGGTGAGGCGCGCCTCGGTGTGCTCAAACGTCCAGGCGTCGCGGCTGGCGTTCTGCTGCATCTCCAGCGCGGAGGTGGCCACGCCACCGGCGTTGGCGGCCTTGCCCGGTCCGAACAGGATGCCGGACTCCTGGAAGACGGCAACGGCGCCGGAGGTCGAAGGCATGTTGGCACCTTCTGCAACAGCGATGACGCCGTTCTTGACCAGCTTGGCGGCGGCTTCGGTGTTGAGTTCGTTCTGCGTTGCACACGGCAGCGCTACGGTTGCGTTCACGTCCCAGACGGAGCCGCCCTCGACGTAGCTGACGGAGGCGCCGCGGCGAACCGCGTACTCCTTCAGTCGTCCGCGCTCCACTTCCTTGATCTGGCGCAGCAGGGCAACGTCAATGCCGGCCTCATCCACGATGTAGCCCGAAGAATCGGAGCAGGACACGACGCTGGCGCCGAGCTGCTGGGCCTTGGCGATGGCGAAGGTGGCCACGTTGCCGGAGCCGGAGACCACCACGCGCTGGCCGTCGAAGGTCGTGCCGCGGGTCTTGAGCATCTCGTTGGCGAACAACACGGTGCCGTAGCCGGTGGCTTCCGGACGGACCAGCGAGCCACCCCAACCAACACCCTTGCCGGTCAAAACGCCGGACTCGTAGCGGTTGGTGATGCGCTTGTACTGGCCGAACAGGTAGCCGATTTCGCGGCCGCCCACGCCAATGTCACCGGCGGGGACGTCGGTGTATTCGCCGATGTGGCGGTACAGCTCGGTCATGAATGACTGGCAGAAGCGCATGACCTCGGCGTCGGACTTGCCGCGCGGGTCAAAGTCAGAGCCGCCCTTGCCGCCGCCGATGGGCATGCCGGTCAAGGCATTCTTGAAGATCTGCTCGAAACCGAGGAACTTCACAATGCCCAGGTACACCGAGGGGTGGAAACGCAGGCCACCCTTGTACGGGCCAAGCGCGGAGTTGAACTCAACGCGGAAGCCGCGGTTGATCTGTACGCGGCCGGCGTCGTCCATCCACGGCACACGGAAGATGATCTGGCGCTCGGGTTCGCACAGGCGCTGCAGCACGGCAGCGTCAACGAATTCTGGATGTTTATCCAAGACCGGGCCCAGGCTCTCGAACACTTCGAGTACCGCTTGGTGGAATTCCTTTTCCCCGGGGTTGCGGGCCAATACTTGCTCCCGGATGGCTTCGAGCCTGGTATCCATGAGTCTCCTACACAAAGTTGGGGCGCCATCACGGCGCATAAATATGCTCAAGACCAATTTTCCAGTCACCTCGCGGCTTAAGCCAATAATTCTTGTACTGCGAGATAACATGCAGGATCCTGCAGATATGCATTCCGCAAGGGTGAATTTGTGATCCTGAACCAGGGATAACCTCCCTTTGCAGCCCGATCGGCGGAAGCCCTAGTCCTTGCGGCGGCGGAAGGCCGGCAGGTTTGCCAGCAGGTCGGCCGCCTTGTTGGCCGCCCGCCCAACGCTACGGGTAATTTGCTGTTGCACGGAGGCTTCCGCCTCACCGGCAACGACGACGGCGGTTGCCGGCGCGTGTGCCACAACCCTGCCCGTGGCGACTGCTGCGGGAGAGCCTGCGACAGCGCCTGGCTGGGAGGTGGCCTGCGCGGCGTTGCCGGGTGCGGCGGACAGTGCGGACGAACTTGCGTGGGAACCGGGCGCCCCAGTCTTGGCCGGTACCTCGGCGGGGCGTCGGGCGGCGTCGCCGGGAGCCTTTTCAAGGATTGCCGCTGCGGCAGACTGGCGTACGGCCGGGGCAGGTGCTTGAACCGTTCCCCCGTCGGGGGTCGGGACAGTCGAGACGGCGGGCGCCGGGGTTCCCGAGGCACGCACTGCGGGACGATTGGCCGCACGGGAACCGCGGGCCAGCCCCGCCCCGAGGCCGTCAAGCCATTCAGACACCAGCACCAGCGGTTCGGTATTGATGCTGTAGTAACGCTTTTGGCCCTGGGCGCGCATGGTCACCACGCCGGCCTCGCGCAGTACGCGAAGGTGCTTGGACACGGTCGGCTGGGAAACACCAAGTTCATCGACCAGCTGGCCCACGGCCTTGTGTTCCTTGGACAGTGCCTGCAGGATGTCACGGCGGGTGCCTTCGGCAATGACGGCAAAGACTTCTTCTACGACCATCCCACCACCCTAGCGACATATGTCCGCCACGGCATCTTCGGCGAAGCCGGCAAGTGGTTGGGGCCACGCGCCCGAGGGCCCCGCCGCGAGCTTGCGAGTACTCCATTGAGGGCGTGATGGGCCCACGCTTGCCAGGTTCCCGGGAAATCGCGCCAGCGATTTTTCGGGCCGGCAAGTGGGGATTAGTCGAACCAGGGGTCCAGCCCGTACAGCGGAAAGATTGCCTTGCGGGTGGCCATGACGGTCCTGTCGATTGCGTCGGAGGGGTTGTAGCCAACCTCCCAGGACCGCCACCAGGTGTCTGCGTCCTCGCCCATGAGCAGCGGTGCCTCGGTGCCGTGGTGTTCGCGCACGTAGTCGCGCCACGGTTCGGGCACGGGCGTGCGCAGCGGCACTGGCTGGCCTGCCACGATCGCCATAAGGTGCGACCAAACGCGCGGGACCACGTTGATAATGCTGTAGCCGCCGCCACCGGTGGCCACCCACCGCCCCCCACACACCTTCTCCGCCAGCCGCGCGATGGTCAGCGCCGCCTCACGCTGGCCGTCGACGCTGGTATTCAAGTGGGTCAGCTCGTCTTCCCGGTGGGAGTCGCAGCCGTGCTGGCTGACAATGACGTCGGGGCCGAACGCCTGCACCAGCGGGGGCACCACCGCGTGGAAGGCCCTCAGCCAGCCGGCGTCCCCCGTCCCGGCCGGGAGGGCGACATTGACCGCGGTGCCTTCGGCCTGCGGGCCGCCGATGTCGTTGGCGAATCCGGTGCCCGGGAACAAGGTCATGCCCGATTCGTGCAGGGAGATCGTCAGCACGCGGGGGTCGTTCCAGAAGACGCTTTGGGTCCCGTCGCCGTGGTGGGCGTCGATGTCGATGTAGGCGACCTTGGAAACGCCCGAGTCCAGCAACCGCATGACTGCCATGGCGGCGTCGTTGTAGATGCAAAAGCCGCCCGCCTTTTCGCGGCTGGCGTGGTGCATGCCGCCGCCGAAGTTCACGGCGCGGACGCTCTTGCCGGAGGCGACGGCGTCGGCGGCCAGCAGGGACGCCCCGGCCAGGCGGGCGCTTGCCTCATGCATGCCGGCAAAGGCGGGGTCGTCCTCGGTGCCCAAGCCGCGGTCGGGATCACTCAGGGTTGGGTCCGCCCCAACGCGGCGGACGGCGGCAATGTAGTCGCGGCTGTGCACCGAGGCGAGCTCGTCGTCGGAAGCAACATAGGAGGCCGTGACGCTCACCTGCGGGAGCTCGAAAATGCCCAGCTCGCGCGCCAGGCGCGCCGTCAACTCAAGCCGCTTTGGCGACATGGGGTGGTTGGGGCCAAAATTGTACGCAGACATGGCCGCGTCGCAGACTATGCTTGTCGGGACGGCGGCCGGCCCGGAGCTGGCAAATGATGACATCCATCACAGGCTATCGAACTCCTGGCCGCTTCAACGTATTTGATGCAGGCGCCGGACGGTTCGTACGGTTTATCACGGGCAGGAGGGCAACACAGACGTTGGCCACTAAACACATCCAGCCCTCCAGCCAGAACCGGTGGCCCCTTGCCGTGGTGGTGACTGTCCGCGACTTTGTGGACCGGGTCGCCAACAGCTCCCCCGCCAGGCTGGCGTTGATCGTCTTCGCCCTGGTCATCATGGCCTTCACCCTGGTGCTGTGCCTGCCCGCTGCCACCCGCGACGGACAGCCCACAGCCTTCCACGACGCACTTTTCACCGCCGTCTCCGCCGTGTGCGTCACGGGCCTGACCACCGTCTCCACGGCCCTGCACTGGTCCTTTTTTGGCCAGCTGGTGATCCTGATCGGCATTTTCGTGGGCGGCTTGGGCATCCTGACGCTGGCCTCGCTGATGTCCTTGATGGTCAGCAAGCGCCTGGGCGTGCGTGGAAAGCTGATCGCCCAGGAGGCCATGAACGCCGGGCGCCTGGGCGAGGTGGGCACGCTGCTGCGCATCGTCATCGCCACGTCCGTGGCCGCGGAAGTCATCCTGGCCCTGGTGCTGGCCCCGCGCTTTTTGATCCTGGGCGAATCCCTCCCCCAGGCCATCTGGCATGCGCTCTTTTATTCCATCTCCGCCTTCAACAATGCCGGTTTCACCCCGCACTCTGACGGCGTGGTGCCCTACGAGGCCGATCTGTGGATCCTGATCCCATTGATGGTCGGCGGCTTCGTCGGCAGCCTCGGCTTCCCGGTCATGATGGTCCTGCTGGTCACCGGGTTCCGTTTCAAGAAGTGGACGCTGCACGCAAAGCTGACCGTCCAGGTCTCCCTCATGTTGTTGGCGGCCGGCGCCGTCATGTGGGGCGCCATGGAGTGGACCAACCCCGCCACGATCGGCAATATGAGCGTGGGCGACAAGGTGACCCACTCCATCTTTGCCTCGGTCATGACCAGATCGCTGGGTTTCAACCTGGTGGACATGAATTCCATGCACTCCTCCACCATGCTCCTGACGGATGCCCTGATGTTCGTGGGCGGTGGTTCCGCGTCCACGGCCGGCGGTATCAAGGTCACCACCTTGGCCGTGATGTTCCTGGCCATTGTGGCCGAGGCCCGCGGAGATTCCGACGTGAAGATCTACGGCCGGACCATCCCGCAGGGCACCATGCGGGTTGCCATCTCCGTCATCATGATGGGGGCCACCTTCGTCATGATCGCCACCGGCCTGCTGCTGGCCATCTCGGGGCAGAGCCTGGACCGGGTGCTCTTCGAGACCATCTCGGCCTTTGCCACCGTGGGACTGAGCACGGGGCTGAGTGCCGAGCTGCCGCCGTCGGGCGTCTATGTCCTGTGCGCCATGATGTTTTTTGGCCGCGTTGGCTCCATCACCCTCGCCGCCGCCCTGGCCCTGCGCCAGCGCCGACAACTTTTCCACTACCCGGAAGAAAGGCCGATCATTGGCTGAGAAATTGAGCTCCAACGCCCGCCCGCCGCACAACGCCCCCGTCCTGGTGATCGGGCTGGGCCGCTTTGGCGCGGCCACGGCCCACCAGCTGGTCAAGCAGGGCCGGGAGGTCCTGGCGATCGAGCGCGATCCTGCCCTGGTGCAAAAGTGGGCCGGCGTCCTCACCCACGTGGTGGAGGCCGACGCCACCAACATCGACGCACTGCGCCAGCTCGGCGCGCAAGACTTTAGCTCCGCCGTCGTCGGGGTGGGCACGTCCATCGAATCCAGTGTGCTGATCACGGTGAACCTGGTGGATCTGGGGATCGACCACCTGTGGGTCAAGGCCATCACGCAATCACACGGCAAGATCCTGACCCGGATCGGCGCCAACCATGTCAT
>JBAUMA010000442.1:0-15847 GCA_049578485.1 Specibacter sp. | reverse complement strand
GGTCAAGCTCGACCACCGGTGGTCGAGCTTGACCAGGCGCCGGTCAGTCGGTGAAGAGGCCGGCCAAATCCGTTGCCGTCAGTGCACCGCTGGAGAGGGCGTCCCCGCTCATCACGTCGGAGAACAGCTGCGACTTCTTAGCCTTGAGCGCCATGACCTTTTCCTCGATGGTGTCCTTGGCAACCAGCCGGTACACCATCACGTTCTTCTTCTGGCCAATGCGGTGCGTCCGGTCAACGGCCTGCGCCTCAGACGCCGGGTTCCACCAGGGGTCCAGGATGAACACGTAGTCCGCCTCGGTCAGGTTCAGCCCGAAGCCACCGGCTTTGAGGCTGATCAGGAACAGCGGGGCCGTGCCGGTCTTGAATTCATCCACGACGGCGGCCCTGTTCCGGGTGGAGCCGTCCAGGTAGGTGAAGTCGATTCCCTCGGCCTTGAGGCGGTCGCGCACCTTGCCCAGGAACCCGGTGAACTGGCTGAAGATCAGGGCGCGGTGGCCCTCCTTGACCACGTCCTCCAGCTGCTCGAACAACACATCCAGCTTGGAGGAGCGAACCCCGGCGTGGTTTTCGTCCACGAGGGAGACATCCAGGCTGAGCTGGCGCAGCAGGGTCAGCGACTGGAAAATGGTGAACCTGTTCTTGTTCACATCCTCCAACAGTCCCAGAATCTTTGCCCGCTCGCGCTGCAGGTGGGTTTGGTACACCTTTTGGTGGCGCGGGTTCAGCTCAACTTCCAGGATTTGTTCCTGCTTGGCCGGCAGGTCCTTGATGACTTGTTCCTTGGTGCGCCGGAGCATCAGCGGCTTGACGCGGCCGCGCAGCTTGGACAGCAGCCCGGCGTTGCCGTTCTTTTCGATGGGCCGCTGATAGAACTCGGCAAAACGCTTCGGGCTGGGGAACAGTCCGGGCGCCACAATGGAGAGCAGCGTCCACAACTCCATCAAGTTGTTCTCCAGCGGCGTTCCCGTCACGGCCAGCTTGAAGGGCGCGTTGAGCTTGCGGGCGCACTGATACGCCTTGGACTGGTGGTTCTTCACGAACTGGGCTTCATCCAGGATCAGCCCGGCGAAGGGTTGCATGGCGTATTCGGCAAAGTCGATCCGGAACAGTGCGTACGAGGTGATGACAATGTCGGCACCGGCAAAGAACGTGGCCGAGTCCAGCCCGCTCTTGGCAAAGGTCTCCGAAACGGTCACCACCTTCAACCCGGGCGCAAACTTCACGCTTTCACTGGCCCAGTTGCCCACCACAGAGGTGGGGGCCACCACGAGGAACGGCTTGTCGTTGCCACCGTCGGCCTTGACCTGGCACATCAGGGCCAGTGCTTGGACGGTCTTTCCCAGACCCATGTCATCGGCCAGGACGCCGCCCAGACCGTGCGTGTACAGGAAGTGCAGCCAGTTGAAACCATCCAGCTGGTACGGGCGCAGGGTGGCGTTCAGGGTGGCCGGGGTGGGCAGCGGTGTTGTGGGACCGCCGTCGAGCAGGCCGGCAATAACCTTCCGCCATGCCTCGGCCTGCTCATCCACAATGCCCAGCTGGGCCAACTCGTCCCACAGCCCGGCCTGGAAGCGGCTGATGCGCAGCTGGCCGTCCTTGTTGTCATTGAGCCCGCGGGCTTCGTCGATGAGGGCGCGCAGCTGGTGCAACTCGGGACGGTCCAGGGAGAAGTACGCGCCGCTGGGCAACAGCATGCGCGAGTTCCCGGCGGCCAGGGCCGAGAACACGGCGGCGAAGGACACGAACTGGCCCTCCACCGTGATGACGATGCCCAGGTCAAACCAGTCGCGTTCATCCGTGGCGTGGGTGGAGATCGTCACGATCGGTGCCTCGGTCACCTCACGGTAGCTGGCGATGTCGCCACTGGTCTCCACGCTCACGTGGGGAATTTCACGCAGCCGCGGCAACACCGTCTCGGTGAACACCATGGTGTCCAGCCCGGTCAGCGTGGCCGAGCCGGCCAGCTGGGGTTCGCCCCAGGCACTGTTGGCGGCAACGCCCATGGCCGTGATGTCTTCCCACGGCTGGCCCACGCTGGCGATGATCCGGGCCTCGACGGCCGCGTCACGCACGGCGGACTCACCCATTTCGGGCCACAGCGGGCGCGAATTGACGCGGTTGCCCAGCTGGTAGTGCCATTCCCAGTGCAAGCGCAGGGTGTGGTCATCCCCGTAGGCGGCCAGCAGCGACAGCGTCGGTTCAACGTAGGCGGGCAGCTCCACCGAATGGTTCGCGGAAACCACGGGCGCGGACTGTTTCAGCTGCGGGTAGAACAGGGTGAGGAATTTTTCCTCCCCGTCGGCCGGGACCTGGACATGCTCCTTGCGCAGGGCAAAGTCGAGCATTTGCGCGGACGTGCCCGGTGCCAGGGGTGCCAGGGTGATGGTGCCGCGGACAACGGCGTTGCGCCCGGAGGTGCCGCTGGCCACGGACACGTCGGTTTCCGGGTGGTCGCTAAAGAAGAGCCCGTGCGCGGGGGAGCCGATGGTCCCCACGATCGCCTCGGAAATTTTCACGCCCGCCGTTTCGATGAGCGGGCCAACATCCAACCCGCCGGAATCGGCCCGCGAGACGTCAAGTTGCACAGTGGCATCGTCGGTGGAAATCCGCACCGGGTCCCCCGTGCTTGACTGCACCAGGGATACGCCATGCTTGTGCGCGTCGGCCAACAGCTGCCACAGGTTGCGCCCGGCAAAGTCGTTGATGGCCAGCCAGGACGCGGCGCTGCTGTGGCTGTACTGGCGGGGGCTGTGCGAGGTCAGGAACTCGCTGAGCCACTCCAACTGGGCGGGGTCGTGCTGGCGGCCGTAGCTCAAATAGCCCAGCGTATTCCAGCTGATGCCCGTCTTGACCCACTTGCCGCGTGCGCCCATGACCACGGGGCGGACGTTGAGAATGGGGGCGGAGGGGACCTTGCCGCCGGTGCCGCGGTAGGAAAAGCGTGGCGGTGGCACCTGGAGCTCAAATTGCAGGCCAAGTGCGGGGGCATCGGGTGCCGGCACGGCCGCGGCCGGGGGCAGGAGCTCCTGGAGGGTGGTTTCCCAGTCGGGCGCACCGGAATCCGCCGGTGCGGAGCTGGCCGCCGCTTTGGAGGTTTTACCGCCCTTGGCATTGGCCAGCAGGGTTTCCAGGAACGTGGGCTCGGCGGGCGCCTCCTCGGGGACAAAGAAGTCCTGGAAGGCGGGGTCCGACTCGGCCGCGGCAATCAAGGCGACCACGTGTTTGCAGTTCTGGCGCACCGGGCAGTTGCAGATGCCCACCCGGCAGGCCACCACGCCGTCGTGCTCGCGAACCAGTTTGGCCGTGGAACGGTACGGGGCGGTGCCCATGACTTTTCCGGAGAGCAGGCCGGTGGCAGGTTCCAGCGTCATGTCGCTCACCCGGCCGTCGTCGGCGTAGGCGCAGCCGGCCGCAATGGAGTTATCGGTGAACTCGGCGATCCGCGTCAGCAGTTGCGAACCGGCGGAGGAATACGTCACAGAGCTTGCTTCCTTACGGATTTGTGCGGTCCTTGGACGGTGAACCACATCTAACCAATCTTAGGCGGGATTGGTGTCGGGTTTCACCTTGTGGTTCCGCGGCGTGCACAAAAGCCCGGTTCGGGGCCAAGGCCGGCCCTGAAGCAAGGGGCCGGTTCCTTACTTGGCGGCTGAGACTTGCCCGTCCTTGGCGGGGGCCTTGACCAGGAACAATGTGAACAGCCATGCCGCGACGGCGGTTGCCACCAAGAGGGAGAGGCCGATTGCGTACTTGTAGTTCGCGGCGTCGGGGTTGTACGTCATGCCCATGACCAGGGGCGGAAAGTAGCCGCCCAAACCGCCCGCGGCACTGACGATCCCGCTGATGCTGCCCACCTTCCCGTCCGGGGCCAGCACGCCGACCCAGGCAAAAACGCCGCCGGTGCCCAGGCCCAGGGCTGCGGCCAAGGCAAGGAATACGGGCCCGGCCTGAACATCGGCCGCCGGCTCCAGGGCAACCAGGCAGCCCAGGACGGCGACGCCGGCCAGGGCTGCCAAGACAACGGGCTTGGAACCGATTTTGTCGGCCAACACGCCTCCGATGGGGCGGGCGATGACCGCGGCAATGGCAAAGCCTGCCGTGCGGGCGCCGGCGGCGCTCGGGTCGAAGCCGTACACGTCGCGCAGGTACGTGGGCAGGTAGGTGGCAAAGGAGACGAATCCGCCAAACACCACCGCGTACAGAAAGCACATCTTCCAGGTGACGGCCAACTTCGCGGCGCCCAGCAGCTTGGGCAGAACGGGAACCGTGCTGGGTTTCCAGCCGGGGGCGTTCTTCATGAAGAACCACACCAGCAGGGCCATGACGGCCAGCACGCCGGCGATTAGCAGATGGGTGGGCACATAGCCGATCGATTTCACGAGCCGGGGGTTCAGGAAGGCGGCCAGCGCGGTTCCACCCATGCCGGCGCCGAAGACGCCGGTGGCGAAGCCGCGCCGCGACGGCGGGTACCAGGAACTGACAAAAGGGATGCCCACGGCAAAGACCGTGCCCGCCACACCCAGCAGGAAGCCGGCGACCAGGACGACGGCGAAGGAGTTCAGGGACCCGCCCAGCGCCACCAGCAAGACGGGGGGTATGGCGGCGAGCAGCACAAATGCAAACAGGGCCCGGCCGCCGAACCGGTCCGTCATGATGCCCACCACGATGCGCCCCAGCGAGCCGACAAAGATCGGCATGGCCACCAGGACGCCCATGGTCCCGGCGCTGAGGTGCATGGTTGTCGCGTAGTGGGTGCTGAGCGTGGCAACCACGTTCCACGCCCAGAACCCTGCGACGGACGCTGCGGTGGCCAAGGCAAGGTTTCGGGCCTGGCCCTTCTGCGCCTGCCCGGCCTGGGGCTTGTTCTGTGCCATGGTCTCTCCTGTAGGACGGGGACGGGGACGGTGCCGTGCGGTGGCCCGCCGGTTCATGGGACTAGCGTTTGGTGGTGTCGCGATCCCGGGTGCCCACCGCGGACCAGCCCGCCCGGGGTGCGACGCTGGCGCCCTTGTCCCGCGATCGGTACACGATGTACGGGCGGAACAAGTAGTGCAAGGGTGCGGTGAATGCGTGCACCAGCCGGGTGAAGGGCCAGACGGTGAAGAGCAGCAACCCCACGAGCGTGTGGATGTGGAACGACGTCGGCGCCGCGGCCATGGCGGCTATGTCGGGCTGGAAGATGAACAGCGAGCGGAACCAGGGCGAGACGGTGTCGCGGTACGTCACCCCGTGGCTGTCAAAGAACACGCTGGCCAGGGTTGTCCACAGGCCGAAGAGAATGGCCGCGAGCAGCACCACGTACATGAGCTTGTCGTTCTTGGTGGTGGCCATGAACACAGGCCCGGTCTTGCGCCGGCGGTAGATCAGCAATGCGATGCCGGCCAGCGTGCCCACCCCGGCGACGGAGCCCACAAACAAGGCATTGAAGTGGTACAGGTCCTCGTTCATGCCCACGGCCTCCGTCCAGGACTGTGGAATCACCAGGCCAAAGAAATGCCCGGCGATCACCGCGAGCAGGCCAAAGTGGAACAAGGGCGAGCCGATGCGCAGCAACCTGGATTCATACAGCTGCGAGGACCTGGTGGTCCAACCAAATTGGTCGTACTTGTACCGCCAGATGGATCCCCCCACCAAAACGACGACGACGACATACGGCAGCACGCCCCACAACAGGATGTCCATTCTCATGCTCCTTTCAAGGGCAGCAGCCGCGGATCGTAGGGGTCAAGCCCCACAGACTCCGTGGGTGGGCCGTAGCCGGCCATCCGCATGACGGCTTGTTCGTCGGCCGGGGACGCGCCCGGCAGGGTTTTGCACACGGCCTGCACAACCTCCGCGTGCGGCAGTGCGTCCCGTTGCAGCCCAAATTTGATGAGCTCCAGGCTGGGCCGGTATTGCTGCAGGAGTTTCTGGCCGCCGGGCAGGTCGACCAAGGCCGCAAATTCCAGGACCATGGGCAAGTAGTCCGGCAGTTCCCCGTGGGTGTCCACCAAGCTGCCGCTGCCGCGGTACACGGTCTTGAACAGGCCCAGCACCTCCCCGCGGCGGCGCGTGTCCCCGTCGGTCCAATAGGACAGGTGGAGTGCGTGGCGCTTCCCCATGTCAAACTCGCGCGCATACTGGGTTTGCACCTCCAACAGGGGGGTGGTGTCCCAATAGTCCAGGACCGCGGCAAAAGGCGCCGCGGCGCCGGAGAACTCGGCGAGTGCAGCCCTGATCATCGGCGCCCGGGCCACCAGTTCGGCGTCGGGGTAGGACAGGACCCACCCCGCGGCCATGTAGATGACCTTGATTTTGCGGCTCACGACCCCGGCCCGCCTTCGTCCGCGGCACCGGCCGTCGGGGCGCCGCCCGTGCGCGGATCGGCGGTGTCGACGCCGGCAGCGCTGGCGTGCTGTTGCGGGAACAGCCCTGCCGGTGCGCCGTTACCGTCCCAATTGAGCAAGTTCACGCGCCCCCGCAGGGTGTCGGCGCCGGCCACCGAGTCGGAGGTCTGGCGGTCCTGCAACGCGTTGAAGGTTTCCACGGCCACCGGTGTGGGGCGTCCGCTGGCTTCGCCGAAGGGTGAGCCTCCCGTGGCACCCATGCCGGGTCCGCCGTCGAAATCCAGGGAACACCCCATCTCCTCAAGGTCGTGTGCCTGCTCGGCGTGGGCCTTGGGGATTACATAGCGCTCGCTGTACTTGGCGATCGCCATGAGCCGGTACATCTCATACATCGTGGCCCCGTCCATGCCCACCGAGGCGGGGATGGATTCGTCGGGGTCCTTGCCGAGCGAGATGTCCCTCATGTAGGCGCGCATGGCGGCCAGCTTGCGCAAGACTCCCGTGACCCGGTCCGTGTCACCGGCCGTGAAAAGCTCGGCCAGGTATTCAACCGGAATGCGCAGGGCGTCGATGGCACCAAAAAGCACGTCCTCGTCCTCGGCGTCGTGGCCCTGCTCGCGCAGCAGGTCAACGATGGGCGAGAGCGGCGGGATGTACCAAACCATGGGCATGGTCCGGTACTCCGGGTGCAAGGGCAGGGCCACGTTGTACACCTTGGTGAGGGCGTACACGGGCGACTTCTGCGCGGCCTCGATCCAGTCCTCGGCGATGCCCTGCCTGCGGGCCTCGTCAATCACGAGGGGATCGTTGGGATCCAGGAGGACATCCATCTGTGACTGGTACAGGTCCCTGGGGTCGGTGACGGAGGCGGCGGCGGTGACGGCGTCGGCGTCGTACAGGAACAGGCCAAGGTAGCGCAGCCTGCCCACGCACGTTTCCGAGCACACGGTGGGAAGTCCCACCTCGATGCGGGGGTAGCAGAACGTGCATTTCTCGGCCTTGCCGGTCTTGTGGTTGAAGTAGATCTTCTTGTAGGGGCAGCCGGTCATGCACTGGCGCCAGCCGCGGCACTTGTCCTGGTCCACCAGCACAATGCCGTCCTCCACGCGCTTGTAGATGGCGCCCGACGGGCAGGATGCCATGCAGGACGGGTTCAGGCAGTGCTCGCAAATGCGCGGGAGGTAGAACATGAAGGTCTGTTCGAATTCAAACTTGATCTTGTCTTCGGACTCGCGGCGCACCTTTTCCACGATGGGATCCAGGTGGCCCATTTCGGTGGTGCCACCGAGGTCGTCGTCCCAGTTGGCGCTCCAGGTGATCTTGGTGTCCTTGCCGGTGATCAGGCTCTTGGGTCGCGCCACCGGAAAATCGTCGCCCAGGGGTGCATCGATCAGGGTCCTGTAGTCGTAGGTCCAGGGCTCGTAATAGTCCTTGAGCTCGGGCTGGATCGGGTTGGCAAACAGCCCGATGAGTTTCTTCACCCGCCCGCCGGACTTCAGTTTCAGCCGGCCCCGCTTGTTCAGTTCCCAGCCGCCCTTCCACTTCTCCTGGTCCTCATACCGGCGGGGGTAGCCTTGCCCGGGACGAGTCTCAACGTTGTTGAACCAGACGTATTCCACCCCGGCCCGGTTGGTCCACGCCTGCTTGCACGTGACGGAGCAGGTGTGGCAGCCAATGCATTTGTCCAAGTTCATGACCATGCCCATTTGAGCCATTACACGCATTAGTACTGCACCTCCTGGGAACGACGGCGGATGGTGGATACGTTGTCCCGCTGGTTTCCCGTGGGGCCAAGATAGTTGAATGCGTATGTCAGCTGCGCGTATCCGCCAATCAGGTGTGAGGGCTTCACCAGCAACCGGGTGACGGAGTTGTGGATGCCGCCGCGCCGGCCCGTCGCCTCGGACTTGGGCACGTCGATGGTGCGCTCCTGGGCGTGGTGGACGTACGCGACACCGGCCGGCATGCGGTGGCTGACCACCGCCCTGCCCACAAAAACGCCATTCATGTTCACGCACTCAACCCACTCGTTGTCTTTGACGTTGATCGAGTCGGCGTCCTGGGGGCTCATCCAGACGGTGGGGCCGCCGCGGGAAAGCGAAAGCATGAGCAGATTGTCCTGGTATTCGGAGTGGATGGACCACTTGGAGTGCGGTGTCAGGTACCGCACCACTATCTCCTTCTCACCGGTGGGGCCCAGCTTGGGCTCACCAAACAGCTTGTGCATGTCCAGGGGCGGCCGGTAGATGGGCAGCGCCTCGCCAATGTCGATGATCCAGTCGTGGTCCAGGAAGAAGTGCATGCGCCCGGTCAAGGTGTGAAACGGTTTGAGCCGCTCAATGTTCTGGGTGAACGGGGAGTAGCGCCTCCCGCCCGTCTCTGAACCAGACCATTCCGGCGAGGTGATCACCGGCACCGGGCCGGCCTGGGTCATGGCGAAGGTGATGTGCTTTTCCTCGCTGCCCTCGGCCAGGTCCACCAGTTTCCTCCCGGTGCGCTTTTCCAGTTCCCGGAACCCGCTGACGGCCAGCTGGCCGTTGGTGGTGCCGGAAAAGGTGAGGATCGCTTCGGCGAATTTGGCGTCCGTGTCGATGGCGGGGCGCCCGTGCGCCGCGCCGCCCATCATGACGCCATTGGCCTTGCCCAGCTGTGCCAAGGCCGCGTCCAGTTTGTAGTTCACATCCTTGACGGTGAACCCCAGCGAGTCCGCCAGGGGCCCGACGGCGGCCAATTTGTGGGCGATGGCCGTGTAGTCGCGTTCCACAACCGTGAAGTTGGGCATGTTCTGTCCGGGGACGCCGTCAATGCCGTCTTGGCGCCAGTCGCGGACCACGCCGCCGGGCTGGGCGATCTGCCCCACCGTGTCGTGGATGAGCGGCACACTGACCAGGTCCTTGCGCGTGCCCAGGTGCCTCACGGCCTGGCGCGAGAACTCCTCGGCCAACAGCGTGAACATCTCAAAGTCGGTCTTTGTCTCCCACGGCGGGTCGATGGCCGGAGTGAAGGCGTGCACGAAGGGGTGCATGTCGGTGGAGGAGAGATCGTGCTTCTCGTACCAGGTGGCTGCCGGGAAGACGACGTCGGACAGGAGCGTGGTGCTGGTCATGCGGAAGTCTGCGGAAACTAGGAAATCCAGTTTCCCTTCGGGGCCCTTCCCGTGCCATTTCACGTCCTTGGGTTTCAGCGCCGGCTGGCTGTCCTCGCCCATGACGTTGTTGTGGGTGCCCAGTAAGTTGCGCAGGAAGTACTCGTTGCCCTTGGCCGAGGAGCCAAACAGGTTGGAGCGCCACAACATGAGGGTGCGAGGCCAGTTTTCCGGGGCGTCAATGTCCTCGATGGCCGGGGTGAGGCTGCCGTTCTTGAGCGACTGCGCCACCCATGTCTTCTCATCCCGGGCCTCCCCGGCGGCCACGGCCGCTGCCGCCCGGTCGGCCAGGTCCAGCGGGTTCGCGTCGAATTGCGGGTAGAACGGCATCCAGCCAAGGCGGACGGACTGCGCCAGGGCATCGGCGGTGTGCATGCCGTCCAGGTTGCCGGTGGACAGGGGGGACTTCAAGGCGTCGGCGGAGTAGCCGTCCTGGCGCCATTGGTCCGTGTGCATGTACCAGTAGCCGGTGCCGATCATCGTCCGGGGCGGGCGGGACCAGTCCAGGCCGTTGGCCAGCGAGACCCAGCCTGTGACGGGCCGGCACTTTTCCTGGCCCACATAGTGGGCCCAGCCGCCGCCGTTGCGGCCCATGCAGCCAGTCAGCATGACCAGCGCCAGGATGGCCCGGTACGTGGTGTCGCCGTGGAACCACTGACAGATGCCGGCACCCATGATGATCATGGAACGGCCCTTGGACTGCTCGGCGTTGCGCGCAAATTCGCGGGCAATCCGGATGCAGGCCTGGGCGGGAACCGAGGTGATTTCCTCCTGCCACGCAGGCGTGTAGGGGGTGGAAACGTCGTCGTAGTCCTTGGCCCAGTCCCCGGGCAGCCCTGCACGGCCCACCCCGTACTGGGCCAGCATCAGGTCGTACACGGTGGTGACCAGGTGGCCGTCCACCATTTTGCTGGGCACACCGCGGGTGAGGATCGAACCTGTGCCGTCCGGGTCTTCAAAGCACGGCAGGAGGATCTCGGTCGTGCCGGTGGAGACCTCATCCATGCTCAAGGCCGGTTCAATGCCCTCAAGGTCAAGATTCCATTTGCCCTCGCCGGTCTTGGAATACCTGTGTCCCATGGTGCCGTTGGGGACAATTGCCGTGCCCGAGACCTTGTCAAAGAGCATCGTTTTGAAATCAGCGTCTTCCACACCCTCCTGGCCGGGGAGAAAAGCGGCGGTGAGGAACTTCCCGGGACTGTACGTCCCGTCGTCGCGCTTTACCAGGCGGACAAGGAACGGCAAATCGGTGAATTGGCGCACATATCCTTGGAAGAACGGCACTTGGCGGTCCACAAAGAATTCCTTGAGCATCACGTGCCCCATGCCCATGGCCAGTGCGGCGTCGGTTCCGGCCGCGGCGGGCAGCCATTCGTCGGCGAACTTTGTGTTGTCCGCGTAGTCGGGGCTGACGGCGATGACCTTCGTGCCGCGGTACCGCACCTCCGCCATCCAGTGGGCGTCGGGGGTGCGGGTAACCGGGACGTTGGAGCCCCACATCATCAGGTAGGTGGCGTCCCACCAGTCGCCGGATTCGGGGACGTCAGTCTGGTCGCCAAACACTTGCGGGCTCGCGACGGGCAGATCGGCGTACCAGTCGTAAAAGGAGGTCATGACCCCGCCAATGAGCTGCACAAAACGGGTGCCAATCGCATGGCTGACCATGGACATGGCCGGAATGGGGGAGAACCCCGCCACCCGGTCCGGACCGTACGTCTTGATGGTGTTCACATGCGCGGCGGCGGCAATTTCGATGGCCTCCGCCCAGGAGGTGCGCACCAGCCCGCCCTTGCCCCGCGCGTTCTGGTAGCGGCGGCGTTTCTCCGGGTCGCCGGCCACCTCGGCAAAGGCCAGGACCGGGTCCTTCAGGCGCGCCTTGGCCTCGCGGTACATCTCCAACAGGACGCCGCGCGCGTAGGGAAAGCGGACCCTGGTGGGGGAGTAGGTGTACCAGGAAAAGGCCGCACCGCGGGGACAGCCGCGCGGCTCATATTCGGGACTGTCCGGGCCCACCGACGGGTAGTCGGTTTGCTGGGATTCCCATGTGATGATCCCGTCCTTGACGTAAATCTTCCACGAACACGAGCCCGTGCAATTCACGCCGTGGGTTGACCGCACCACCTTGTCGTGGCTCCACCGGTCACGATAAAAGACATCGCCGGCCCGTCCGCCCTCCCGGAAGACGGCCCGGGAGTCCTGGCTCTCATCCCATTGCGTGAAGAAGCGCCCCAATTTCAACATCGCGTCTGATGCCGGTCCGTCTACCCCGGCGACAAAAGGTTCCGCAGTCATGGCCCCACCCTAGGGGCTCTTCCCGGCGTTTTCTACGGCTCGTGGAATAGTCAACGACAAGCTGCGCTAATTCTTGCCCTGATAATGCGACTTTAACCGGTTTCCGGCGTTCAGGTTCCATCTTGTGCGCATTTGTTGCTATGCGGCGGCCCGGCCGGCAGTGGCTACTTTCGGGTGAAGGTCAGGTCAAAAATGACGCGCCCGGCCTTGTGCGCCTTGTTCTCAAAACTGGTCAGGATGCGCCCGTCAAAACGCGGAGCCCAGCCGCCTTCGGTGTCCGGTTCATCGCTTTGTTCGCAGTCCACGCCGCTGATCCGGGCCTCGGTCAGCGGGCTTTGTGTTCCGGTGCGTTCGCCGTCATGGGCGTTCTCAAAGTCCGACGACGCCGCCCCCACCGCGCGCATCTGCTCGGCGTAGGTGGACCAGTCGGTGGCTAGGCGCCACTGTCCGCCGGGCGCCAGGACCCTGGCCACGAGGGGTGCGAAGGTGTCCTTGACCATGCGGCGCTTGTTGTGTTTGGTCTTGTGCCACGGGTCCGGGAAGAACACCCATACCTGGCTGACGGAAGCGGCGGGCAGCATGCTGGAGAGGACCTCGGGGGCGTTGGCCTGCACCACGCGGACGTTGCGCAGCTCGTTGGCGACGATCTTTTGGATGGTCTGGGCCAGGCCCGGCGTGTAAACCTCAACGGCCAGGAAGTCCTTGTCCGGGTTTTCCTTGGCGGCGTGCACCACGGCGTCACCCAGGCCGGAACCGATCTCCACCACGAGCGGGGCCTTGCGGCCGAACTCGGCCTCGGCGTCAAATACGTAGTCGGGGTGGACGGAGGTGTCCGCGATGTGGCGGGGGATATCCACGGCCAAGGTGTCGGAATGGTCATCCCAAGCCTGCTGGCGGCGGCCCTGCAAACGGGTTCCGCGGCGCACAAAGGACACGGGCTGGCTGCGGTAGGTGCCTTCCGCGGCCTGGCTGCCGGGCGTGATGGGACGGGCGGAACCGTCCTCGGAACGCGGCGCCCTTGCGGGGTTGGTGGCCGATTCTGGGTCGGCCCCGGAGGCAGCGGACGTCGGAAGGCCGGATTCTGGGGAGGTGTTCATCCCTTCCAGAATACCGGCCTTCCTCGTCGCCGGCTCTCGGCCGGGCGGTGGCACCGCAGCATGGGGGCACCGGTGCAACGGCGCCGTAGCTGGTGGGCCTAGGCTGACACCTCCTCGTTGAGGTCCTTGCCCCGGGTCTCGGGGATAGTGAAGATGAAGGCGGCGCTGATCAGCAGGAGCACCACGGCGTACACGTTGAACAGGCTGCCCAGGTGGATGGAGCCCAGCCAGGACTGCAGGTAGGGGGCGGTTCCGCCGAAGACGGCAACGCAGATGGAGTACGGAACGCCGACGCCGACGGTGCGGATGCTGGTGGGGAACAGCTCGGCGTAGACGGCCGGGACAATGGAGGCGCTGGCGGCGATGAAGATCAGCATGACCGACATGCTCACGGCCAATTCCCACGGCTGGTCCTTGAGCAGCCACGTCATCGGGAAGTGCAGGACGGCGGCGCCAATGGCCCCTGTCCACAGCACCTTCTTGCGGCCGATCCGGTCGGACAGCCTGCCCCAGAACGGCAGGACGGCGATGAACACCACGTTGCCGATGACGCTGGCCCACAGTGCCGAACCGCGGTCCATGCCCAGGTCAGTGGCGGCATGGCTGGGGGCTACAACGCCCCAGATGTAGTAGACCACCGTCAGGCCCACCGTAAGCCCGATCACCTGGAGGGCCTGCTTGCGGTGGCGGACAATTTGCGGCCAGATCGGGGCGCGCTTGGCCTTCGCGTCCTCGCCGGTGAAGATGTCGGACTCGTGCAGCCGGGCCCGCATGAACAGGGCGTACAGGCCCAGGGCGGCGCCGATCGCAAACGGCACCCGCCAGCCCCACGCCTGCATGTCGGCCTTGGGCAGGACCGCTGTCATGACGGCGCCGAGCAGGGTGCCAAACAGGATCCCGCAGGTGCCCGATGTGTAGATCAGCGTCGACCAGAGGCCGCGCTTTTCCTTGGGCGCCATTTCGGAGAGGTACGTCTGCGACGACGGCAGCTCGCCGCCGTGGGCCAGACCCTGCAGCAGGCGCGCCACCAACAGCGTGGCCGAGGCCAGTGCGCCGACCTGGGCGTAGCCGGGGGCGACGGCGATCAACAGGCTGCCGACGGAGGCGAGGCCGACGGCGAGCGTCATGGAGGACTTGCGCCCGATCCGGTCCCCAATCCAGCCGAACAGGAACCCGCCAAACGGGCGGGCCACGAAGCCCACGGCGAAGATGGCCAACGTGGCCAGCACAGCCGATGTCTTGTCAGCCTTGCTGAACAGGGCGCCGGCCAGGAACGGGGTGAACGTGGCGTAGACGGCCCAGTCGTACCATTCGACGGCGTTGCCGATGCCGGTGCCGAGCAGGGTCCGCCACAGCTTGGGGTGGCCCGCCGCGGTGGCGGCCTTGGGATTGATTGCAGTGGTCATGTTGGGCTCCAGGAGCTAGAGGGAAGCGGTGGCCGGGCGGGCGCCGGCCAGGGAGGCCAGGCGGCTGACGGCCAGCTCGGCGTAGAGGGCGGCACCGTCCGTGAGGACGCCGTCGTCGAAGGTCGCATAAGGCGAGTGGTTGAACGCGGTGGTGGTGTGGTCCTGGCCCGGCGCAACGGCGCTGAGGCCGATGAACGTGCCGGGAACGGCGGCCATAACATGGGAGAAGTCCTCGGATCCGCTGATGGGATTGGCCATGCGGGTGAGGCGTTCGGCGTTGAACATCTCGGTGATGATGCCCTCCGCATGGGTGGTTTCTGAGACGTCGGTGACGCTGACCGGGTATTCGGTTTGGTAGTCCACATCAACGTCTAGTCCGTGCGCGGCCGCAATGTTCTTCAACAGCGTCGGCACGGCTTTTTGCATCTTGGCCCGGGATTCCTCCGAGAACGTGCGGATGGTGGCCTCGAAGTGGGCGGTTTCGGGGATGACGTTGCGTTTGGTGCCGGCTGTCAGCAGTCCCACTGTCACCACGACCGGGTCGAACATGTTGAACTGGCGGGTCACCATGACCTGCAGGGCCGTGACCATTTCCGCGGCGGCGGTGACCGGGTCCTTGGCGGCGTGGGGTGCCGAGCCGTGGCCGCCGGCGCCGAGGATGGTGACCACCAGGCCGTCGGAGGCGCTCATGATCACGCCGGGCTTGGTGCAGAACTGGCCGTGCGGGGCCAGCCCGGAGAAGACGTGCATCCCAAAGGCGGCGTCGGCGCGGCGGCCGGCCGCGTCCAGGACGCCTTCGCGGATCATGACCGAGGCGCCATCCAGGCCTTCCTCGCCCGGCTGGAACATGAGGACGACGTCGCCCTTGAGTTCCGCACGCCGGTCGGCCAGGAGCGTGGCCGCCCCGGTGAGCATCGCGGTGTGGAGGTCGTGGCCGCAGGCGTGCATGGCACCGTCGACCCGGGAGGTGAAGGAGGCGCCGGTTCGTTCTTGGACGGGCAGGGCGTCCATGTCGGCGCGCAGCAGCACCACCGGATTATCTGCGTGGCTGTCCACGCCGCCGCGCAGCACGGCGGTGACGGAGGTGGTGTCAGTGCCAAGGGAGATTTCATAGCCCAGTCCATCGAGTGCCTTGAGGACCTTTTCCTGGGTGCGCGGCAGGTGCAGGCCAATCTCGGGATCCTGGTGCATTTCGTGGCGGAAACGAACCAGCTCTGCGGTGAGGTCCTGTGCTGTGAGTGTCATTGCTGCTCCTGTGGTGTTGGCCGTAGTACCAGTGTGAAGTGACTCCCATCACAGCTTTGCAAATCGCTGAAAATATGCAAATAATGATGTAGTTGATGAGTTTTCATGCAAGTCCAGCGGAAGGTGGGCCGTGTCGAATACCCAGCTCAGTGAAGAGGACCTTGCCCTGATCCATGCCCTCCAGATTGCGCCGCGGGCGGGCTGGGTGGACCTGGGGGCGGTGCTTGGCGTGCACCCGAGCAATGCGGCGGCGCGCTGGGAGCGTCTTGTGGCATCCGGGGCGGCCTGGATCACGGCGCACCTGATGGGCGATCCCCAGGCCGTGTCCTTGTCG
>JBAUMA010000441.1:0-2288 GCA_049578485.1 Specibacter sp. | reverse complement strand
GAGAACGCGGACACGCTGCGGATGATGGCACCAAGGTTGCGGGTGTCGGTGATGCCGTCCAAGGCGACGATCAACGGGGCGTTGGCGATGTGGCCCTTTTTCCACTTCGCCATGACCTCGGAGGCCATGTCCACGGCGTCCTCGTACTCGTACGGCGGGATCTGCAGGACTAGGCCCTGGTGGATGGCGTCCTCGGTGAGGCGGTCCAGTTCGGGCTTCTGCGCTTCGAGCAGGGGGATGCCGCGCTCGGCGGCCAGCTTGATGGACTCGCGGACGCGCTCGTCCATGTCAACGCGAACGGCGACGTAGAGGACCTTTGCGGGGATGCCGGCGCGCAATGCCTCAACCACCGAGTTGCGCCCGGTGACCAGCTCTTCCGTGGCACGGCCCTTGGGGCCGCTGCGGGGACGCCCGACGCCGCGGGGTGCGTCCCCGTGCTTGGCTGCCGACCGCTCGGCCAGCTCCTTGTTCTTGAACGCCTTGTGGTAGGTGCGCTCCGATGCCTTCGGCGTGGGTCCCTTGCCTTCAAGTGCCTTCCGGCCATGGCCGCCCGTACCGACGCTCGGGCCCTTCTTGAGCTTGCGTACTGCGCCGGAGCGTGAACTATTGGTGGCCATGGTGAAACCCTTAAGATTGGTGCGGCGCCTGTGTTTCCATGGCGCCGAAATCGTCAAAAATACGTGCTCGCGCGCGCATTTTAGGCACACGAGATAACGGGAAAGTAAACACCCGTAGCTACTAGTTTACGGCCTGCACGCGAAATTGTGGATACCGGTGGTCAAACGTGCGCAGTCTCACGCGGTTCCGCGGAACACCTTAACTGAGACGGCGATCCCGAAATACGCGCCAAAGGTGAGACGGCGTTCCCCAAAAGTGCGCCAAAGGCGAGACGGCGTCGGGTTTCGGTGGGGCTATTTCTTCAGGGACCAGGTGGATCCGTTGGCGGAATCGGCAATGTCAATGCCGGCCGCGGCCAGGACGTCGCGGATCTTGTCCGACTCGGCCCAGTCCTTCTCCGCCCGCGCCGTGGCACGGGCTTCCAGCTGCGCCTTCACGAGCACGTCCAGCGCGTTCATTTCGGCGGCGGAGCCGGCCTTGCGCGCCCATTGCTCGTCCGTGGGGTTGATGCCCAGGGCGGATGTCATGGCCATGGCCGCCTGCAGCGCCGCCGTGGCGCCGTCGTCGTCCTTGGCCGCCAGCGCCGTGTTGCCGGAGCGCACCGTCTCATGCAGCCCGGCGAGGGCGGCCGGAATGTTCAGGTCGTCATCCATGGCCGCGCGGAAGGCCTCGGGCAGCGACGGCACCAGGCCCTCCTGGCCGGCGGGGAACAGATGCGCCATGGCCGCGTGCATGAACGTTTCAACGCGTTCGACGGCGGCCGCCGCCTCCGCGAGCGAGCCGGGGCGGTAATCCAGCACGGATCGGTAATGGGCCTGGCCCAGGTAGTACCTGACCACCAGCGGGCGGGCGATCTCCAGCATTTCGCGTGGATTGATGGTGTTCCCGATGGACTTGGACATTTTCTCACCCTCGAAGGTGACCATGCCGTTGTGCATCCAAAAGTTGGCGAATCCGTGCCCGGCAGCCTGCGACTGGGCCATCTCGTTTTCGTGGTGCGGGAAGCGCAGGTCAAGTCCGCCGCCGTGGATGTCGAATTCGGTGCCGAGGTACTTGGTGACCATGGCCGAGCACTCCAGGTGCCACCCCGGGCGGCCGGCGCCCCAGGGGGAAGCCCAGCTGGCTGTTTCCGGCTCACCCTCCTTGTAACCCTTCCAGAGAGCAAAGTCCCGGGGGTCCTTCTTGCCGCGGGGATCCGCGTCCGGGGCACCCTGCATGTCGTCAATGTTTTGGCGCGTCAGGGAGCCGTACTTCTTCCACGAGCGCACATCAAAGTACACGTCGCCGGAGTCGTCCAGGGCGGGGTAGGCGTGGCCTCGTTCGATCAAGAGGGCTATGAGGGCGTGCATCTCCGGGATGTGTCCGGTGGCGCGGGGCTCATACGTGGGCTTGAGGATGCCCAGGGCGTCATAGGCGTCCTCGAAGGCCTGCTCAAAACGGTAGGCAAGGGCCCACCACTGTTCGCCGTTTTCGGCGGCTTTGACCAGGATCTTGTCGTCGATGTCCGTCACGTTGCGCACCACCGTGACCTCGTAACCGGTGGTTTGCAGCCAGCGGGTCAGCTGGTCAAAGGCCAGCGCCGAGCGGACGTGGCCAATGTGCGGTTCGCCCTGCACCGTGGCACCGCAATAGTACAGCGACACCCGCCCCTCACTCAGGGGGACAAAGTC
>JBAUMA010000440.1:0-1519 GCA_049578485.1 Specibacter sp. | reverse complement strand
GGACAGCATCGCGCGGTGGGTACGGGCCGCAGATGACGCCTTCATGCAGGGGTATGAAAGCGCAGCCGGAGAAACAATTTCACACCACAATGCCCTTTTCATGGCATTGTGGCTGGACAAGGCGCTTTACGAAGTTGTTTATGAATTACAGAACCGGCCCGATTGGGTCTGGGTGCCGGTCAATGCCGTGCGAGTTTTGTTTGAATCGATGGAAAGTGGTGTGGACATGGGAACCAATGAATTAGCCCCTCTCGCAGTGGATGCAGGAGTCTTGGCGCGAATTTCCGATGGGACCCACTTTGCCCCGCACTCTGTGCTCGGGGCGCACCTGGGCAGCGACGGGGTTGCCACCGTGCGGGCCCTGCGCCACCTGGCGGAGTCGGTAACAGTGGTCACGGCAGGCGGGGAATTCCCCATGGCCCATGAACACGGCGGCATTTGGGTTGCCGTGGTCCCCGTAGCAGAGCCAGGGCACGTACCCGACTACCGCCTCGACGTCGGCTATGGCGGGGTTGTCCACCGCACCGACGACCCCTACCGCTACCTGCCCACAGTGGGTGAGCTGGACATGCATCTCATGGCAGAAGGCAGGCATGAAACGCTGTGGACGGTACTGGGGGCACACGTCCACCGCTACCACTCCGAGCTGGGTGACATTTCCGGCGTGAGCTTCTCCGTTTGGGTGCCGGCAGTGCAGGCCGTGCGCGTGATCGGCAATTTCAACGGCTGGGACGGCCGTGCCCACGCCATGCGCAGCCTCGGCAGCAGCGGCATCTGGGAACTGTTCATCCCGGACGTTGCCGTCGGCGAATGCTACAAGTTTGAGATCCTCACCGAAGGCGGGGAATGGCTGCAGAAGGCCGACCCCATGGCCTATGGCACCGAAGTGCCGCCCCTGACAGCCTCGCGGGTGGTCGAGTCAACGTACTCGTTCAAGGACGCCGACTGGATGGCCCGGCGGGCAGAGACGGATCCGCACAACTCGCCCATGAGCGTCTACGAAGTGCACCTTGGCTCTTGGCGGCCCGGGCTCAGCTACAAGGAGCTGGCCACGGACCTGGTGGAATACGTCCAGCGGCTCGGATTCACCCATGTCGAACTCATGCCCGTCGCCGAGCACCCGTTTGGCGGTTCCTGGGGCTACCAAGTCACCTCGTACTTTGCGCCGACCTCCCGGTTTGGCCATCCCGACGAATTCCGCCACCTCGTGGACGCACTGCACCAGGCCGGCGTCGGCGTCATCATGGACTGGGTGCCGGCACACTTCCCCAAGGATGAATGGGCCCTGGCAAAATTCAACGGCGGCGCACAGTACGAGCACGCCGACCCCCGCCTCGGCGAGCACCCGGACTGGGGCACCCTCATCTTCGACTTCGGCCGCAACGAGGTCCGGAACTTCCTGGTGGCCAACGCACTGTACTGGTTCGAGGAATTCCACATTGACGGCCTGCGCGTGGATGCCGTGGCCTCCATGCTGTACCTGGACTACTCGCGCGAAGAGGGCGCCTGGAGCCCCAAC
>JBAUMA010000439.1:0-8442 GCA_049578485.1 Specibacter sp. | reverse complement strand
GTGGTGGATCTCCTTCACGGCGCTGCTGGGTTGGCTTGGTTTTGCCCGGGTGGACGGTTTCACGGCCCCCGTGGTGCTCATTGCCCTGTCGCTGGGCGTGTCCGCCCCGTTCCTGGCGTCCTTCATCCTCAGCGCGGCGACCTGGATGAAAGTCTGGCCGGCCGCCGTCGTCCTGGCCCTGTTCACGGTGGTGAAGGAACGGGTCCGCGTGGTGCTGGCCGGGGTCCTTGTCACCGCGGGGGTGGTTGCCATGGCCCTGGCCATGAACTCGCTGCCCAAACTGCTGAACTTCCTGCTGCAGCAGGGCGACCGCGGCATGCAGCTCGAGGCCACGTTCACGGCCCCCTGGTTGTGGATGAGCGTTTTCGGCATTGGCGGTGCCCGCATGTACATGAACCAGGACATCAACTCGATGCAGGTGGACGGTCCCGGCACCGAGGTAATGAGCGTGCTCATGCAGCCGCTGCTGGTGCTGGCCGCCCTGGTCGTGGCCGGGCTCATCTTCTGGGCGCTGCACACCGGCAAGCGGGTGCCCGCCGGCGTGGACCGCACCGAACTTCTCCTGCTCGGCTCCCTGGCCCTGGCCACCGCTTTCGTGGTGTTCAACAAGGTGGGATCCCCGCAGTTCATGGTGTGGCTCTCCCCCGCCGTCGCCGTCGGCCTGGCGTACAACGCAAGGCTGTGGCGGGTGCCCGCGGCGCTGCTGATCGTGATCGGTGCGCTGACGTTTGTGGTCTATCCCCTGTTCTACGACGCCCTCTCCCATAACAACGCCGTCATGGCTGGTGTCCTGACGTTGCGCAACCTGCTGCTGGTGGTCTTGTTCGTGTGGGGCGTGCGGCAGCTGTTCCTCATGGGCCGCACCCATGTTGCGTCGAAGGCGTCGCTGTCCAAGCACGACGCCGGGGCCTCCTCGGGTGCCGCACCCACTGCCGGGGAGTCCTAAGATTTCCGCGCCGCTTGCGGACCGGGTGCTGAACCGCGCCACGGCCGTCCGGAACCGTTTCCTGCCCCCCGCCGTGCTGGCCTGGTTCGCCACCCGGGCCAGTGTCTGGTGGGGTTTCGCTGCCGTCCACCTGTTCTTCCTGGCCTGGATGATGACGTTCATCGTCCACGGGGACACGTTCAGCGACACCGAGCAGTACCGCCAATGGGCGCTCTTGGGCTACAACCCGGCCCAGCTGGGCGACTCCATCAGCCCCTGGGTGTACCCCGTCTTGGCCCAGATTCCCATCTTCGCGGCCAACGTGTTTGGCCCGTCACTGTACCTGCTGGGCTGGACATTGATCATCACGGCCCTCAACGCCGTGGGACTGGTGTACCTGACCCGCGGTCCGCGCGCGCAACGAGGCATCGCCCCGGCCTGGTTTTGGCTGTTCTTCACGGTTTTCATGGGCTATTTGAGCTTTGCCCGGGTCGAAGGCATCACGGCACCCATCGTGCTGATCGCGCTGCTGTATGCGGCCGACCGCCCGGTGGTTGCTGCCGTGCTGCTCTCGGTGGCGACCTGGATCAAGGTCTGGCCCGCCGCCGTCGTGGCTCCCCTGCTGATCGCCAGTGCCAAGCGGATTCAGGTCCTTGTTGCGGGCGTGGCCGTCAGCGCCGTGGTGGCCGGGGTGACCATGCTGTCGGGCGCCGGCTCCCACCTGTTTGAATTTGCCGTCAATCAGGGCGAACGCGGCATGCAGCTGGAAGCCACGTTCTCCACGCCGTGGGTGTGGCTGAGCGTGTTGGGCCTTGGCGGGTCCAAGATTGCCGACAACGTGGCCATCAACTCCACCGAGGTGTACGGGCCGGGAGCCGACCTTGCCGCATCCCTCATGCAGCCGCTGTTGGTCCTGGCCGCCGTGGCCGGCGCACTGATCATGGTCTGGGCGCTGCGGCGCGGCGCCGAGCGGGAGGAGCTGCTCCTGGAGGGCTCGCTGCTGATGGTCTCGGCGTTCATCGTTTTCAACAAGGTGGGTTCGCCGCAGTTCATCATCTGGCTGGCCCCCGTGGTCATTGCCGGGCTCACGCACCACTGGGACCGCTGGAAAGTCCCGGCCATGCTGCTCATGGGGATCGCCTTCACGACGTTCGTAATCTACCCACTGTTCTACACCCCGCTGATCCACGCCAACCCGATCATGGCCGCCGTGCTGACCATCCGCAACGTGTTGCTTGTGACGCTGCTGCTGTGGGCCATCCGTCGCACCGTGGACCTGGGCCGCAAGGCCGGGTTGGCGCAGCGTTCTGCGCTGAATCCGGGCTGAGTTCGGCCCGGAACACGGTTCACGCAGCGTCGAGTGCGCACACAACGTGACTTCGCCTAGCCGCATTAGCTGCGCACTCGGCATGCCGGAGCCGGGCTTTTTCGCTACTTGGGCACTGTGACCGTCGGCCGGTTGAACATCAGTTTCCTGGTGTGCACGTCAATCACCAGCAGGTACACCACCACGCCCAGGGCAACCCAAAACGCCAAAGCGTGGGCGGGGACGGGCAGTGCCACGAAGCTCCAGGCAAACAACTGGTCCTGGGCGCCAAAGACCACAAAGAACGCCGTAACGCCATACAGCGCCTTGATCTGCCAGTTGTTCCGGATGCCCGTCACGGCCAGGAACGGCAGGAACCACAGGATGTACCAGGGCTGGATGATGGGCGCCAGCAGCACGACGGCGGCAAACGCCAGCCCCAGCCGGCGAACCACCCGCCGGGGGTCGCCAAAGAGCACCAGCCACCCCGCAACAGCAATGCTCGCCAGTGTCAGAATGCTGCGGAAGCCGTTTTCCAGCGCCCTCCCGTCCAGTCCGAGCGCGTTGCCGGCGAGTCCGACCAGCTGACCGCCAAACCCGGAGGGTGCGTAGCCGGTGTAGCCCGGATTTGCGTCGACCAACGCCCAGGTCCAGCCAAATCCCAGGCCGTGGGGAAGCCCGGCGACGAACAGCAGCGCGCCACTGATGGCAGCTGTCCCTCCCCAGCAGGCAAAGCGGCGGCCCCACCGGGCATCCGGCCCGGCCCACAGCAGGCCGATGAACGGCAACAGCACGATCGTGATGGGTTTGACGGCAATGGACGCCGTCACCAGCACAATGCCCAGCACCACCTTGTGCGTGGCCGCATAGTAGGTTCCCGCCACCGCCAGGCCCAGCATCAAGGCGTCGTTGTGGGCGCTGGCCACGAACGAAATCAAGAACAGCGGGTTCGCGGCCACAAGCCACAAGGCCCGGGCGCCGCCGATCCCGTGCAGCTCGGCCAGCTTGGGTATGTAGATGACGCACAGCGCCACGCCCACGCACGCCAGCAGGCGGAACAGGAGCACCGAAATGTCCGGTTGGGCACCGGTGATCGCCACCACGCCGCGGCTGAGCCACAAAAAGAGCGGCCCGTAGGGGGTGCGGTTTTCGGCCCAGGACGGGTCGGTGCCCAGCATGAACCAATTGCTCAAGGCCGAGATGCCCGTTGTGTAGGGGTCCAGGCCCTCAGCCATGAGGCGCCCCTGGCCGGTGTACGCGTACACGTCCCGGGAGAAAATGGGTACGGCCGGCAACAGGGGGCCGCCCCACATCACCACGGCAGCAGTCACTGTGCGCAGCGATCCGGGGCCCCACCCGGCCAGCCTTTGGCCAAGGCGCAGCCAGGACCTGAGCAGGATCATGGCACCCAGGGTCAGCATCCCCGTGGAGAGCAACACCCCGGCACTTTCGGTGCGCATGGCAATGACCAGGGTGTTGCGGATCATGGGCGAACCGTTGGCGATCCAGCCGGCCCCCAGCGAACCCGCCAGGATCAGCACGGAACCAACAAGGCCTTGAATCAGCGCAATCCGCGGACGCTCGCCCACCCATGAAAGGGGACCGGCAGCGCGGGGCGAGGCTGTCATCACACGTCTCCGGCCATCGATTGAATGTCTCTGCACAGGGCACGTCCCTGCTGCTTCTGTACACCGCGATATTACCAGCGCTGCCTGTGCCCGGACCGGAGGCGGTACATTGGACGGGTGCCTATTACAAATGAACGCATTGTATGGATTGACTGTGAGATGACCGGCCTGGACGCCGTCAACGACGCCCTGATCGAGGTGGCGGTGCTGGTGACGGACTCCGAACTGAACATCCTTGGCGACGGCGTTGACGTGGTCATCAAGCCCACGGATGAGGCCCTCGCGCAGATGAACGACTTTGTCAGGAACATGCACACCTCTTCAAAGCTGATCGACGAGCTCGCCGGCGGCACCACCCTGGAGGACGCCCAGGAACAGGTGCTGGCGTACATCAAGAAGCATGTGCCGCAGCCGAACAAGGCGCCGCTGGCCGGCAACTCGATCGGCACCGACAAGGTGTTCCTGGCCCGTGACATGCCCGAGCTGGTCGAACACCTGCACTACCGGGTCATCGACGTCTCCACCATCAAGGAACTGTCGCGGCGCTGGTTTGCCCGTGCCTACTTCCAGTCCCCCGCCAAGACCGGCGGCCACCGCGCGCTGGGTGACATCATGGACAGCATCAACGAGCTCAAGTACTACCGTGAAGCGGTATTTGTACCCGCACCGGGCCCGGATTCGGACACCGCCAAGAAAATTGCGGCGAAGTTCTAAGACGAAATCCGCATGGTTTAGCGGTTCCGGCGGGCAGGAAAATGCGATCTAGCTCACTTTTTCGCCAAAACGGCCCCTTTTGGTCATGAGGCCTTCCGATACCGCGTAGACTAGTCGTCGTTGCCCAAAGCGCAGGACACACTTTAGAGTGTGACTGCCGGACGGTAGCGCATGGTGGGATTAGCTCAGTTGGCAGAGCGCCTGGTTGTGGTCCAGGAGGTCGCGGGTTCAACCCCCGTATCTCACCCCAAGGTGTTTCTTTGACGGAACACGAAACACCCCGGTCATTTGATCGGGGTGTTTTTCATTCCCAGGCCGTTTCTTTCATAAGAGGAATCCCCATGACCATCCACCCCGTGACCATTCTGGGCGAACCCGTGCTGCACCGCCGGGCCGAGGCAGTCACCGCCTTTGACGACGCGCTTAAAACTCTTGTGGCCGACATGTTCGAGACCATGGATGCGGCCCACGGTGTGGGCCTGGCCGCCCCCCAGATTGGCGTTGGCCTGCGAGTTTTCACCTACCAGATGGATAACGACGACGGCGTTCCCGACCGGGGCGTGCTGGTGAACCCCACGCTGACGGTTGGCAAGATTTCGGGCAAGAACCCCGACCCCGACGACGAGGTGGAAGGCTGCCTCTCCGTGCCCGGCATCGACTTCCCGCTCAAGCGCGCCGAATGGGTGCGGGTGCAGGGCTTCGACGTCGATGGTAACCGCGTGGACTTTGAGGCCACCGACTGGTTTGCCCGCTGCATGCAGCACGAGTATGACCACCTGGACGGCAAACTGTACGTTGACAGGCTCAACGACAGGTATGCCCGCAAGGCCAAGCGTGCCCGCAAGGAGCGCGGCTGGGGCGTACCCGGCCTTACCTGGATGCCCGGGGTGGACCCGGACCCGTTCGGCCACTGACGCCGACACGCGGGCGGCGGCGCTGTCCCCGCCGCCCCTTCAGGAGTAGCTTGGCCATACGGTCTCAGCTATAAGGCAGTTCCGGGCAGCGCGTGGCAGGCCGAAGCACCACTGGGCCGCCCACCGATCCCAAGGGGGAACCATGGCAGGAAACGACTTCAACGCCGCAACGACGACAAACCCGTCCATTCCCCGAAAAGTCATTGGACTGGCCATTGCCGGCGCGGTGGGCGGGTTCCTTTTTGGTTTTGACTCCTCAGTGGTCAACGGCGCCGTGGATGCCGTCCAGGGCCAGTTCAAGCTCGGCGACGCGCTCACCGGATTTGCCGTCGCCGTCGCACTGCTTGGCTGCGCCGTTGGCGCCTACATGGCCGGGCGGATCGCCGACGCCAAGGGACGCATCCCCGCCATGAAACTCGGCGCCCTGTTGTTCCTGGTCAGCGCCATCGGCACCGGGCTGGCATTCAACGTGGTCGACTTGATCTTCTGGCGCCTCATCGGCGGGCTCGGCATCGGCCTGGCCTCCGTGATCGCCCCGGCCTATATCTCCGAGATCTCCCCCCGCCGGCACCGCGGACGGCTCGCATCCTTGCAGCAGCTGGCCATCACGGTTGGCATCTTCGCCGCACTGCTTTCCGATGCCCTGTTCGCCACAGCGGCCGGCGGTGCCGTGCAAGAGCTCTGGTTTGGCCTGCCCGCCTGGCGCTGGATGTTCCTGGCCGGCGCCATACCCGCCATCGCCTATGGCTGGATCGCCTTTGTGCTCCCCGAGTCCCCGCGGTTCCTGGTGGTCAAGGGCAAGGAGGAGGAAGCCGCCGCGGTCTTCAAGACGATCGCCCCCGACGAGGACACCGAGCGCAGCATCCGGGAAATCAAGGAGGCCATCAAGGAAGATTCCCTCTCGGCCAAGAAGGGCTCCCTGCGCGGCAAACGCCTAGGCCTGCTTCCCGTGGTGTGGATCGGCATCATCCTCTCGGTGCTCCAGCAGTTTGTGGGCATCAACGTGATCTTCTACTACTCGACCACCCTGTGGAAGGCTGTCGGCTTCCGCGAGGAGGACTCCCTGACCATTTCCGTGGTCACGGCCATTGTCAACATCCTGGTAACGCTGGTGGCCATTGCGTTGGTGGACAGGATAGGGCGGCGTCCCATCCTGCTCACGGGCTCCATCGGCATGGCCGTTTCACTGGGCACCATGGCCCTGGCCTTTGCCTCGTCGACCGGTTCCGGAACGAACGTGACCCTGCCAGGCGCCTGGGGCCCGATCGCCCTGGTGGCTGCCAACATCTTCGTGGTCAGTTTCGGCGCCTCGTGGGGGCCGCTCGTGTGGGTCCTACTGGGCGAGATCTTCCCCTCCCGCATCCGCGCCCGGGCGCTGGGGCTGGCCGCGGCAGCCCAGTGGGTTGCCAACTTCCTCATCACGCTCAGCTTTCCGATCATGGCGGCCGCATCCCTGCCCCTGACTTACGGGATGTACGCGGTGTTCGCGGCGGCGTCGTTCTTCTTCGTCATGTTCAAGATCCCGGAAACCAACGGCATGGCCCTGGAGCATGCGGAGACCTTATTCGTGAAGAAACCCAAGCGTTGACATATCCCCTGGGCCCACGCGCCCGAGGGCCCCAATCTTTACCGCGCTGGGCGCGATAAAGATTGGGAGGGCGTGGGGAGATATGCCCCCTCAACGTGGATTCGGTAAGCTGGCTTGATGATCCCGCACACTGCCTTGACCACAGACACGGCCATTGACTACCTCAACATTGCCGCGGAGGACCGGGATGAATCCCTCGCGCTGCTTGCGGGCACCATCAGCCCGGCCGCGGCCCGGGTCCAGGATTTCCTCATCGAGCGCCTCGGCTCGGCTGACCACTCGGTGCCCGAGCTTGGCACCGCCGACCTGCCCGTCACCGAACGCGACTGGCTGGAGGCCATGCTGCGCTTTGTGCCCGCCCTGCTGCAATGGCACGCCCAAAAAGACATTCCCGACGCCGTCACCCGGGACACACTGGCCGATTTTGGCCGCCAAATGGCCATCAACCGGCGCGTGCACGGACGGTTCGGCATGGACACGTACAAGTGGCTCACCCACGTCTTCGCCGGCAGGATCTTCCAGCTGGGCCGCCTGCAATACCTGATCCACCAGCCTGCCGCGGCCATCCCCGGCGTGTCGGAGGGCGAATGGATCCTGGGCATCCACATCCCCGAGGACGGCGGACTCAGCACCGCCTCGGTGGCCGACAGCCTCGCTGCGGCCGTGCCGTTCTTTGCCACCCACTTCCCCGACCGGCACGTCGCCACGGCCAACTGCGAGTCCTGGCTGCTGGACCCGTACCTGGCCGCCAACATTGACGTTTGGTCCAACATCTCCCGATTCGCGGCCCTGTTCACGCCCTACGGCGAACCACGCGACGAACCCACCGACGCCGTCTACTTCACGTTCCGCACCCGCAGCATGGAAAACCTTGACGCCTTGCCGAGGATCACGGCCCTGCAACGGCTGGTCCTGGACCGCATCGCTGCCGGGGGCGCCTGGCAGCTGGGCTTCGGCTACCTGGCGCTGCCCCGGTAGCCGGGCTCCGGCGTCGGCCGTTTAGGCCGAGCCCATGACCGTGCGGGGCTGCGGTAAACTTGGGAGTTGGTGTTTTGCCCCAGCCATGAAATAACTTCACCGCTAGAAAGTAGTCTTGTGTCCTCTCCGGCCCAGTCCCCCGCCCGCACCACCGAAATCACCGGCCAGGCGGGCCGCCGTCGCACCTTCGCCGTGATCTCCCACCCCGATGCCGGCAAGTCGACCCTGACCGAAGCCCTGGCGCTGCACGCCAAGGTGATCGGCACCGCGGGCGCAACCAACGGCAAGTCGAACCGCAAGGACACGGTCTCCGACTGGCAGCAGATGGAGAAGGACCGCGGCATCTCCATCAGCTCCGCGGCCCTGCAGTTCTCCTACCGGGACACCGT
>JBAUMA010000438.1:0-10817 GCA_049578485.1 Specibacter sp. | reverse complement strand
GCTATATGTAGACCTATGCTTGAGTAAATCGACTACCTGGAGGGATCTGGATGTACTGCCCGTTTTGCCGCAATCCCGACTCACGCGTTGTTGATTCCCGCCTGTCCGACGACGGTTCCTCCATCCGCCGCCGCCGCCAGTGCACCGAGTGCGGCCGGCGCTTCAGCACGGTGGAGACGGCCAGCCTATCGGTGAGCAAACGCTCGGGCGTGGCCGAGCCGTTCAGCCGCAGCAAGGTCATCAGTGGCGTACGCAAGGCCTGCCAGGGCCGCCCCGTCACGGACGACGACCTTGCCAAGCTGGCGCAGGAAGTTGAAGAGTCCATCCGTGCCAGCGGTGCCGCGGAAATCGAAGCGAACGACGTCGGCCTGGCCATCCTGGCCCCCTTGCAGCGCTTGGACCAGGTGGCCTACCTGCGTTTTGCCAGCGTCTACCAGGCCTTTGATTCACTGGAGGACTTTGAGGACTCCATCAAGGAACTGCGCCGTGAGGCAAAGACTCAGCGTCCGCCTGCCACGGGCAACACGATTCCCGTAATGTAGGACGCCTCCGCGCCCAAGAGCCACAACACGGCCGCAGCCACTTCGGACGGTTCGGCGCCGCGTCCCAGCGGAATGCTGGAATTGAGCCGTTCCACCCGGTCTGGCATGCCGGCTGCCGCATGCAGTCCGGTGTTGGTGCTGCCGGGGGCCACGGCGTTAACGCGGATTCCGTGGGGGGCCGCCTCGGTGGCAAATCCGGTGGTGAGCACATCAACGGCACCCTTGGATGCCGCATAGTGCACCCAGGTGCCGGGGGAGCCGGCCTTCGTGGCGGTGGAGGAGATGTTGATGATGCTCCCGCCCGGGCCACCCGCCGACGTCGACATGCGCCGTTGCGCCTCCTGGCACATGAACACCACGCCGGCCACATTGACCTCCAGGACGCGCTTGACCGTCTCGGCCGGCACGTCCACCATGGGGCCGATCAAGTCGCCCGTGATGCCCGCGTTGTTGACCACGGCGGTCACGGCGCCAAGGGAGGCGGCCTCGTCAAAGAGCCGCCGGACCTCGGGGGCGTCGCTGACGTCGGCCCGCACCGCCTTGGCCGTGCCGCCGTCGTGCGTGATGGCGGCAACCACCTGGGCGGCCCCACCGGCGTCGGCCGAATAATTCACGACGACGGCGTACCCGGCCGCAGCCGCCTGGAGCGCCACGGCCGCACCAATGCCTCGGCTGGCACCCGTGACGATGGCAACGCCGCGTGGGCCCACTGCTACTTGGTGAGCTTGAAGTGCACGGCGGCTTGCAGTGCCCCGCCCACGATGCCGGCGTTGTTTTGCAGTTTCGCCGGGATGATCGGGGTGCGCAGCTTCAACTGCGGCAGGTAGTCCTCGCTGCGCTTGGAGATGCCGCCGCCAATGATGAACAGTTCGGGGGAGAACAAGAACTCCACGGCCGAGAAGTAGCGCTGGAGGCGGACGGCGTACTGGTCCCAGTCCAGGCCGTCGCGTTCGCGGGCGCTGGCCGAGGCCTTGGATTCGGCGTCGAAGCCGTCGATTTCCAGGTGGCCCAGCTCGGCGTTGGGGATCAGCTTGCCGTTGTAGATGAAGGCGGAGCCGATGCCGGTGCCCAGGGTGATGACAAGGACGGTGCCCTTGACGCCCTCACCGGCGCCATAGCGGGCTTCGGCCAGTCCGGCGGCGTCGGCGTCGTTCATGACCTGCACGGGCCGGCCCAGCTCGTCGCCGAAGATCTTGTCGACGTCGGCGTCGATCCAGGACTTGTCCACATTGGCGGCCGAGCGGGCAACACCATGGGAGATGATGGCCGGGAACGTGATGCCCACGGGGGCGTCCTTGTCCGGGGCGTGCTTGCGCGTCATGAGTTCGTCCACGATTTCCTTGACCACCTTGGCGACGGCCTGCGGGGTGGACGGCTGGGGCGTGTCGATTCGGTAGCGGTCGCCGACAACCTCGCCGCTTTCAAGGTTGACGATGCCGCCCTTGATGCCTGTGCCGCCAATGTCGATGCCGATGACGTTCGTGGTGGACTGGTGCTTCTTGGACATGCAGGGCTCCAAACGTAGAAAAGTTATCGGTGGGACAAGACAGGCGCAGGCGGAACGGCTACGGCAGGGTAAGGACTTCGGCGCCGGTGGCCGTGACCACCATGGTGTGCTCAAACTGGGCTGTCCGCTTGCGATCCTTGGTGAGAACCGTCCAGTCGTCGGCCCACATGTCCCATTCGATGGTGCCGAGGGTGAGCATAGGTTCGATCGTAAACACCATTCCCTCCTGCAGCACAGTGTTGTAGGCCGGGGCCGCGTCATAATGCGGAATAATCAGGCCCGTGTGGAATGCCTCGCCCACGCCGTGGCCCGTGAAGTCGCGCACCACGCCGTAGCCGAAGCGCTTCGCGTAGGAGGCAATGGAGCGTCCAATGACATTGATTTCCCGGCCCGGGGCAACGGCCTTGATGGCACGGTTCAGGGATTCCTGGGTGCGCTCCACCAGCAGGCGCGACTCCTCGTCGACGTCGCCCACCGTGAAGGTCCAGTTGGTGTCGCCGTGCACGCCGTTCTTGAACGCGGTGATGTCAATGTTGATGATGTCCCCGTCCTGCACCACGGTGGAGTCGGGAATGCCGTGGCAGATGACCTCGTTCAGGGAGGAGCACAAGGACTTGGGGAAGCCGCGGTAGCCCAGTGTTGACGGGTACGCCTGGTGGTCCAGCAGGAACTCGTGGCCAATCCTGTCCAGCCGATCGGTGGTGACGCCCGGGACGATGTGCCTGCCTACCTCGACGATGGCCTGGGCGGCGATCTTGGAGGAGATGCGGATCTTTTCCAGGGTTTCCGCGTCCTTCACCTCTGATCCTGTGAACGGTGCGGGCCCGGCCTTGCCCACGTATTCGGGGCGGGGGATGGAGGCAGGCACGGGAAGCCGGGGGCTGACGGTGCCCGGAACGAGGGTGCCGACAGGTGCTGTGGTCGCAGTGGAAGACATGGCTCCATCCTATAAGTTTTGTGCCGGGCACATATTTTCCTTCCGTCACGCCACGGCAGGGATTCGTGCCGGCCCGTGCGGCCTAAGATGGCAGCAGGACTACCAACTATTGGAGGAACCATGCCGCAGTTTTGGTACAACGTGAACACGCACGAGATTGAACAGGATGCCCAGTCGGGTTGGCGGGAATTGATAGGCCCGTACAACACCCGCGAGGACGCCGCGGCTGCCTTGGCCAAGGTTCAGCAGCGCAACGAGGCGTGGGAAGAGAGCGACGACGACTGACCCGGCCAGCCGGCCCGGCCAGGCATCGCCGCACGCGTCTTTCAGGTGAGCTTGTTCCAGCCGCTCCACGGCCCGCCGTGGGGCACCGTCTGCCACATGTTGTACAGCCCGCCGTCGGAGCCGATCCCAAAGACTTCGAGCCTGCCGTCGGAGTTGCAGGCCACGGAAATCTCGGAAACCCAACCGCCCAGCCGGTTCCAGCCGCTCCACGGCCCGCCGCCCGGCGTCGGCTGCCACATGTCGTACAGGGCGCCGTCGGAGCCGATCCCAAAGGCCTCGAGCCTGCCGTCGGAGTTGCGCGCCACTGCGACATCCGAGATCCACCCGCCGAGGCGGTTCCAGCCGCTCCACGGCCCGCCGCCCGGTGCCGGCTGCCACATGTCGTACAAGGCATGGTCGGCCCCGATGCCGAAGGCCTCGAGACGGCCGTCGGCGTTGCGGGCCACCGTTACCTTCGAGATCCAGCCGCCGAGGCGGTTCCAGCCGCTCCACGGCCCTGCGCCTGCCGAAGGCTGCCACGTGTCGTACAGGGCATGGTCGGCCCCGATGCCGACGGCCTCGAGACGGCCGTCGGCGTTGCGGGCCACGGCCACCTGTGAAATCCAGCCGCCCAGGCTGTACCAGCCGCTCCACGGCCCGGAGTGGGGTGCCGTCTGCCACATGCTGTAGAGGGCGTTGTCGCTGCCAATGCCAAACAGTTCCAGCCGCCCGTCGGTGTTGGCGGCAACGGCGAGTTGCGAGACCACCCCGCCCAGCCGGTTCCAGCCGCTCCACGGCCCGGAGTGGGGTGCCGTCTGCCACTTGTCGTAAGCGGCGTTGTCGGTGCCGATGCCGAAGATCTCAAGCCGGCCGTCGGTGTTCAGTGCAGCGCTCAACGGTGTCTTGACCACGCCGCCCAAGGCGCCGTTCTGGCTCCACGGACCCGAATGGGGAGCCGTCTGCCAGATGGACCAGGTGGAGCCATCGGTGCCGCGAAGGAACGTTTCAAGGCGTCCGTCGCTATTGATGGCTGCCGTGGCGGCGGTTGCGGTCAAACGGGTGCGGTAGTAGATGTCCACGGCACCACCGGGGTTGGCGTTGCTGACCACCAGCGCACTTTGGCCGCAGTCAGTGACGGGGGCCGTGGGCGACCATGTCAGTGCCGGCCGGCCGTTGGAGGTCTGCAGGTCGATGTTGCTGAACGCCGTGAAATTCGCGTCGGGGTAGTCGGAGCATTGCTGCACCCCGTAGGCCTCCAATGTTTCTATATTCCAGGTCAGCTCATCAACGTTGCTGATGGGCAGGGAGGTGTTGGCGATGCCCTGGAATTCGCAGTTGTAGCTGAATTGGGTCCCGGAATGGCCCGTCAGCGTCATAACGCCCACCAGCACCTGGCCCGGGTTGACCCGTACCAAGGTGGTGTGGAAGGCCTGGCCGCCCTGCCCATCGGCGTACCAGCTGGCCACGGACCAGTAGGCGCCGCCGCCGGCAGCGGACCCTCCCCATTGGAGCACGGGCTGGTAGATCATGGTGGAGTTTTGAATCCCGTTGAACAAGAAGATGGTCTGGCTGTGATTGGTGGCGGGAACGGGCGGGACGATCCATGTCGTGGCGAAGCGGGAGACCGGGCTCCCGGTGCCATTGTTCCAGCTGGCATAGGCGATCCATCCGGACCCCAGGGCCGGGAGGATTCCCGGGTGGGTGGCAACGTTGTTGGGCATCAACGGCCGTCCGCCGGCGCGCTGTTCGACGACGCCGAAATCGGCAACTTCGGTCCCGGAAATGTGCATGGCCTTCAACGATTCGCCGCCGGCCTCGAGGTAGTGGTCGGGTGCAATTGCGTGCACCAGGGACCGGCTGCGGTATCCGCCGGGGGTCAGGACAAGATCGTCACCGGTACCGCCCGCCATGGCTTCGCCTTGCGGCGTCGGCGCTTCCAACGGGCGCATGCCCTCCGGCACGCCGTCCGCCGGCTGGGCGTCGGCACTGCCGGCCGCTGCCCGGGGGAACATGGTCCCCGGCGGCTCGTCGATGGCCGCCGGCGGTGGATCGGAGCTGCTGGGCGTGATGGTGCCCGAGCCGGTGACCGTCTGGCCCGGCATCACGTGGTGCACCTGCTCCCTTGGCCGCATGCCGCCGGGTGTGAGGACCTCGTCCTTTTCCTTGCCGTTCATGTCCCTGGCTCCTCTCCTCGTGCCGTGCTGGTGGGTATCCACGCTTGGCGCAGGGGGCGGCACTGGGGCTGCCGAGTGGGGGAGCGAGGAGTTGGTGAAGGCAGGAGGCGGGAGGGTCGGTGCCGGGCGTGCAGAAGTGAAAGTCCCCGTCGGTGCGGGTCCGTTCCCCCGTCGGCCACGCGTGCATCCCCATGCCCCCTAGGCTGAGGGCCCGCCCTGTGGCGGGTCGGTGCATTATTGCCTCTAGCAGCAATGGTGGCCCCATAGGCGGGGGGTGTCAATGAAAAACGGCGCACCCGCCCGACCATTTGAGGCCAGGGCGGGTGCGCCGTCGAATGTGTCTTAGAAGGTGTGCTCGGGTCCCGGGAAGACACCGCCGCGGACCTCGTCTCCGTACGCCTTCGCGGCATCCGAGAGGACCGTGCGCAGTTCCGCATACTGCTTGACGAACTTCGCCATTTTGCCCGTGCGCAGCCCGGCCATGTCCTGCCACACCAGCACCTGCCCGGTGGTGGAGTTGCCGGCGCCGATGCCGATGGTCGGCACGGAAATCGCGGCTTCGACGGCGGCCGCCGTGGCGGCCGGAACCATTTCCATCAACACACAAAACGCGCCCGCCTCAGCCAGCGCCACGGCATCCTCAATCATGGCCTGGGCAGCCTCGCCGCGGCCCTGCACCCGGTAGCCGCCAAGCATGTGTTCGCTTTGCGGGGTGAATCCAATGTGCCCCATCACGGGGATGCCGGCCTGTGTCAGTGCCTTGACGGTGGGTGCGTAGTAGGCGCCGCCCTCCATCTTCACGGCGTGCACCAGGCCCTCCTTCATCAGGCGCACCGAGGAGGCGATGGCTTGTTCGGGGGACTGCTCGTAGCTGCCAAAGGGGAGGTCGGCCACCACCATGGCCCGCTTGGCGCCCTTCGTCACGGCGCGCGAGAAGATGATCATCTCATCGAGCGTGATGGGCAGGGAGGTCTCATTGCCCAGGACGTTGTTGGAGGCGGAATCGCCCACCAGCAGCACCTCGATGCCGGCTTCGTCAAAGATCTGCGCCGTGTATTGGTCGTAGGCGGTCAGCATGGCAAACTTTTGGCCGTTGGCCTTGGCAGCCTGCAGGTGGTGGGTGCGCACTTTTGCGGCCGTTGCAGGAATGCCCGCGCCATACGGGGCGGCCACCTCCGCGGGGACGGAAGCGGGCACAGCGGAGTCGGGGGAGCTATTTGGAGCCATGCCATGAGCTTATTACGAGTCGGGTGCTAAAAACGTCAATGTTGCCCTGCGCTCCTGAGTAGAGTTGGCACTGCAGGAGATTTTGATGCGCGTCGGTGATGAAACGGAAAAGGGGCCCACAGTGGACCGTCAGCAGGAATTTGTGTTGCGCACCATCGAGGAGCGCGACGTGCGGTTTGTCCGGCTCTGGTTCACGGATGTGGTGGGCAGCCTAAAATCGGTGGCCCTGGCCCCCGCCGAGGTGGAGGGTGCCTTCGAGGAAGGGCTGGGCTTTGACGGCTCCGCCATTGAAGGGCTGGCCCGGGTCTTTGAATCCGACATGCTGGCCCAGCCGGACCCCTCCACTTTCCAGATCCTGCCCTGGCGCGGCAAGACCGAGCAGACCTCGCGCATGTTTTGTGACGTGTTGACGCCCGACGGCGAACCCTCCGCGGCAGATCCCCGCAATGTCTTGAAGCGCACCCTGGCGAAGGCCGCGGACATGGGCTTCACCTGCTACACCCACCCGGAGATTGAGTTTTACCTGCTGAAGTCATCCGAACCGGGCCCGGACGGCATCCCTGTCCCGGTGGACCAGGCCGGCTACTTTGACCACGTTCCGGGCGGGGTGGCCCAGGACTTCCGCCGCACGGCCGTGACCATGCTGGAGGATGTCGGCATCTCGGTGGAGTTCAGCCACCACGAAGGCGGACCCGGCCAAAACGAGATTGACCTGCGCTACGCCGATGCCCTTCAGACGGCCGACAACATCATGACGTTCCGGACAGTCATCCGCGAGGTCGCCATCCAGCAGGGCAGCTACGCCACGTTCATGCCCAAGCCGTTCTCGGACCATCCCGGTTCCGGCATGCACACCCACTTCTCCCTGTTCGAGGGCGACACCAATGCCTTCCACGAGCCCGGGGCCGAATTCCAGTTGTCCAAGACCGCCCGCCAGTTCATGGCGGGAATCTTGAAGCATGCCCCCGAACTCACCGCCGTCACCAACCAGTTCGTCAACTCGTACAAGCGGTTGTGGGGCGGTGGCGAGGCTCCCAGCTATGTGTCGTGGGGCCACAACAACCGTTCCGCCCTGATGCGGGTGCCGCTGTACAAGCCCGGCAAGGGCCAGGCCGCACGGTTGGAGTACCGTGGCATCGACTCCGCAGCCAACCCGTATCTGGCCTACGCCGTCCTGCTGGGTGCAGGCTTGAAGGGCATCGAGGAAGGCTATGAACTGCCGCCGGCCGCCGTGGAGGACATTGGTGCCCTGAGCAGCGCGGAACGGCGCGCCCTGGGCCACGATCCGCTGCCGTCCAGCCTGCACGACGCACTGCGCCAGATGGAGGACTCCGAGCTCATGCCGGAAATTCTGGGCGAGCAGGTCTTTGAACACTTCCTGCGCAACAAGCGCGACGAATGGCAGGAATACCGGCTCCAGGTCACGCCGTTTGAGATCAAGCGCCACCTCGGGGTGCTCTAAAGAACCCCATGAGTTCCCTGACCCGCACCCTGATCACTTTGGGCTTCTCCGACCTGGAAAAAAGTGAGCGTTTCCTGGGCTTCGGGGAATTGGCCGAGCTGGACCAGGGTGAGCTGCTGCAGGCGCTGCGGGTGGCCAACGATCCTGACATGGCCGTACAGTCACTGGTCCGCCTGCTCAGCGCCGCGCCCGCCGTCTATGACAGGCTCACGGTTCCCGACCCCGAGACGGGACGCCCGGTGTCCAACGAGGCCTTGTTCAGGCTGTTGGGGGCGTCTGAGGCCTTGGCGGATTTCCTGATCCGGCACCCGGAGCATGTGGATGTGCTGGATACGCCCACCTCGCCCGAACCATCGGGCGCCGACGCCGGGGCCCTCCGGGCCTCGCTGCTCGCATCGGTGGGGGCGGATCCGTCGTCGGCCATGCCCCGGGCCGCCCTGACGGGCACGGAAGCCCGGATCGCCCTGCGCACCCGGTACCGGCGGCACCTGACGGAGCTGGCCATCCGTGATTTGTGCGCAGCCTCCCCGCAGGCCGTCATGCCGATGGTCGGGGCCGAGCTGGCCGACCTCGCCGCGGCCGCCCTCGATGCCGCCCTGGCCGTGGCCCGGAGCGAGGTGTCAGGCCAGTTCCCCGCCGCGGATGTGGACAAGGTCAAACTGGCCGTGATCGGCATGGGCAAATGCGGGGCCCGCGAGCTCAACTACATTTCCGACGTCGACGTCATGTATGTCATCGAGGCCGTTCCAGGTGACGCCGGGCCGGTGGACGAGTCGTCCGCCGTCGCACTCGGCAACGCCATGGCCGCCGCAGTGTCCCAGACCATCTATGCCGCGGAGCGCGAACCAGGGCTGTGGGAAGTTGATCCAAACCTCCGTCCCGAGGGCAAGGACGGGCCGCTGGTGCGCACCCTAGACTCGTTCCTGCGCTACTACCAGCGCTGGGCGCAGAGCTGGGAGTTCCAGGCCCTGCTGAAGGCGCGCGTCATTGCCGGGGACCGGGAGCTGGGCGAACGGTTTGAGGCGGCCGTGGCACCGCTGATCTGGACGTCCTCGGAACGTGACGGATTCGTGGAATCGGTCCAGGCCATGCGCCGGCGCGTCACGGCCCACATTCGCGATGCCGAGGCCGGCCGGCAGATCAAGCTTGGCAAGGGCGGCCTGCGGGATGTTGAATTCACGGTGCAGCTGCTGCAGCTGGTGCACGCAAAAAATGACCAGTCGCTGCGGGTCCGGGCCACCACTGCGGCCATCGCGGCGCTCATGAAGGCGGGCTACATCGGCCGGACCGACGCCGCCCACCTGGACGAGGCGTACAGGTACCTGCGCGTCCTGGAACACAGGATCCAGCTGGTCCACATGCGCCGCACCCACCTGATGCCCACCGGGCAGGAACCGTTGCGGGCGCTGGCCCGGGCCGTGGCCGGGCCGATGAGCCTGAAGCGTCCCAGCGCCGAGACCCTGCTGGAGGACTGGGCCAAGGTCAAACGCCAGGTCAGCACCTTGCACGAACGCATTTTCTACCGCCCCATCCTGGCCACCGCCGCACATTTGAGCGCCGCGGACGCCGCATTGACCACGGACGCCGCGCGTGCCCGCCTGGCCGCACTGGGTTACCGGGACGCGGCGGGGGCCCAGCGCCATATTGAGGCGCTGACGGCGGGCGTGAGCCGGCGGGCGGCCCTGCAGCGCCAGCTGTTGCCGGTGCTCCTTGGCTGGCTGGCCGACGGCGTGAACCCCGACGCCGGGCTGCTCGCCTTCCGCCGTGTGAGCGAGGCGCTGGGCACCTCGCACTGGTATCTGGGCATGCTGCGCGACCACCAGGCGGCAGCCGAGCGCCTATGCCATGTGCTCTCCAGCTCGCGGCTGGTGACGGACCTGCTGGAGGTGTCCCCGGAGGCCACGGCCTGGTTTGGCAACGACAAGGAGCTGGCGCCGTTGACGTTTGCGGCACAGTGGACCGAAATCCAGTCAAAGATGTCCCGGCACCCGGAACCGGCCGACGCCATCAGACTGATCCGCCTCATCCGGCAGCGCGAGATCCTGCGCACCGCGATTGCCGACTGTTCCGGGCTCCTGACGCAGGAGCAGGTGGCCGCTGCTTTGAGCGACGCCGACAGGGCCGCCGTGTTGGGGGCGCTGTTGGTGGCCGAGGCATCCGTGTATGCGGGGGAGCAGCCCCTGACCCGGGTGCTGGTGGTGGCCATGGGGCGCCAGGGCGGCCGGGAGATCGCGTATGGTTCCGACGCCGACGTGTTGTTTGTGCACCGGCCGGTGGATGAGGAATCCGGCGAGGTGGCACAGCAACAGGCGCGGGCCATCGTCTCCAAGTTGACGGCCATGCTGACGCAGCCGGTTCGTCCGGCCATCCAGGCGGAACGGGTGCTCAGCGTCGACGCCGACCTGCGTCCCGAAGGCAAGAACGGCCCGTTGGTGCGTTCCCTGGAGGCGTACCGCGAATACTATGCCCGGTGGTCCTCACCCTGGGAGGCGCAGGCACTGTTGCGGGCCCGGCCCATGGCTGGTTCCGACGAACTGGCCGCCGACTTCATCGCCATGGCCGATCCGGTCAGGTACCCGGCCGTGCTGGCGGACACGGCAGTGCGGGAGATCAAACGCATCAAGGCCCGTATGGAGTCCGAGCGGCTGCCCCGGGGCGCCGACCCCGCCCGGCACGTCAAGCTCGGCCGTGGCGGCCTCAGCGA
>JBAUMA010000437.1:0-2076 GCA_049578485.1 Specibacter sp. | reverse complement strand
TCCGCGGCGCGGACGCCGGCAGCAATTGAGGGCGGACACCATGACACGCAAACCACGCACCGGGCACATCACGCTGGTGGGCGGCGGCCCCGGCCCGGCCGACCTGCTCACCGTCAGGGCGGCAAGGGCCCTGGCCGCGGCCGACGTCGTGTATTTTGACCGGCTCGGGCCAACGGAGGACCTGGCGGAGCTGGCACCGCATGCCACGTTCGTGGATGTCGGCAAGACGCCCGGGCATCACAAGGTGGCCCAGGAGGACATCACGGCCCGGATGATCGACGGCGCCCGCACGGGGCTGGACGTGGTCCGGCTCAAGGGCGGGGACCCGTTTGTGTTTGGCCGCGGCGGGGAGGAAATGGCCGCCGCCGTCGCCGCGGGGATACCCGTCACGGTGGTGCCCGGGATTTCCAGCGCCATCGCCGTTCCGGGGGCGGCCGGGATCCCTGTGACGCACCGCAACGTCAGCCACCTGTTCACGGTGGTCTCCGGCCATGCCCCGCTGACCACCACCGAATACCGGCACCTGGCCGGGCTGGGCGGGACCATCGTGGTGCTCATGGGCATCGGCACCCTGCCTTCGCTGGTGGCGGGCCTGCGCCTGGCCGGGCTGGCCAATGTTACGCCGGTCGCCGTCGTCGAACGGGGTTTTAGTCACGCACAGCGCACCACCACGGCCACCCTCGGTAGCATTGTCAACGCATCCGCAACGTGCCGCAACCCCGCGGTCATTGTCATTGGGGACGTGGTGGCCGTGGCCCGCGGGAATGGTTTCGCGGTCTCGGAGTTCCTGACGGATGCCACCTTGCAGTCAGCTTGAAGGAGCCCATGAGCGAAACGCCAGAGACCAGCCCCGCCCAGCCGCTGCGCGGCTTTCGGATCGGCGTCACGGCCCACCGCCGCGCCGGGGACCTGATCGAGGCGCTGGAACGCCGCGGCGCGCAGGTGCTGCACGCCCCCGCCCTGAAGATCGCCCCCGTCGAGGACGATGACGCCTTGCGTGCCGAAACGGCGGCCGTCATTGCCGCTGCCCCCGACATCGTCATGGTCACCACTGCCTACGGGATGCGCCGCTGGTGTGAGGCGGCCGACGCGGCCGGACAAGGCGAGGAGCTGCTGACCGTCCTGGCCCGGGCGGAAATCTACGTGCGCGGCCCCAAGGCGCGGGGCGCGGTCCGGGCGGCGGGTTTGGACGACGTCGGCATCAGTGCCGATGAGACCACCGCGACGCTCACCGAGCTGGTCATTTCGGCCGGGGTCGCCGGGCGGACCGTCGCCGTCCAGGTGCACGGCTACACGGATGTTGCGGCACTGCAGCGCCTGCGCGACGCCGGCGCCACGGTCCTGACCGTGACGCCGTACCGGTGGGTCAATGCCGAGGATGGGGACCGGCTCCCGCAGTTGATCGACGCCGTCTGCCAACGGGAGCTCGACGTCCTGACGTTCACCAGCGCCCCCGCCGTGGACGCGGTATTGAGCACCGCCGAACAGCTGGGGCGGGGCGCGGAGTTCCTGGCGGTCCTGCGCGGGGATGCGCCCGGCACCGTGGTGTGCGCCGCCGTCGGGCCCGTCACGGCGGCACCGCTCATCCAGGCCGGCATCACACCGTTGGTGCCGGAGAGGTTCCGCATGGGGGCCTTGATCCGCCTGGTCTGCGAGCACCTGGAACAGACGGGCGTGCTCCGGATGGACAGCGACGGGAGGTTGCTGGAAATCCGCGGGCAGTCGTTGCGGGTCGATGGGGTCGATGTCCCCCTGGCCCCCGCTCCCCTGCAACTGCTGCGGGCGTTGATGGGTGCCGGCGGCGCCGTCCGTTCGCATGCGGAACTGGCCGAGGCCATGGGAGTGGGCGACGCCGACCATGCCCTCCACATGACCATCAGCCGGCTGCGTGCGGCCCTGCCAGAGCCGGCCCTGGTGGAAACCGTGGTCAAGCGCGGCTACCGCCTCCGGCCCCCGCGAGTGTGACACCATTGGGGGAACGATTCCCCCATACAGGAAGGCCACACCATGACGCCGAACGCCACATCCACACCCCAGGATGCCAACTCCGGGCTCGCCGCCTACATTGACCACACG
>JBAUMA010000436.1:0-7421 GCA_049578485.1 Specibacter sp. | reverse complement strand
ACAACGCACGGCACGGTGATCGTCCAGCTCAACGGGGCCGGGAACACCCAGACCACGGGAATCACCTACGCCTCGGAAATCATTCGACGTTTTGGCACCGCCTACGGAGCCAAGGTTGAACAATTCCCCGTGCCGGCCTTCTTCGACAACGCCGAAACCAAGCGCATGATGTGGCAGGAACGCAGCGTCCGGCGCATCCTTGACCTGCAGGAACGAGCCACGATCGCGATCTTTGGCGTCGGCTCCATGGATGCCGACGTCCCCAGCCACGTCTACGCCGGCGGATACCTGGACTCCACCGACCTCGACGCCCTCGAAGCCGGCGGCGTCGCCGGGGACGTTGCCACGGTGTTCTTCCGGGACGACGGAAGCGACGCCGGCATTGTCCTTAACGACCGCTCCAGCGGCCCGTCCCTGGCCACCCTGCGCAAGATTCGGCGCCGGATCTGCGTCGTGTCCGGGGCCAAGAAGATCAAGGGGCTGCGCGGCGCGCTCGCAGCCGGGCTCGCGACCGACCTGATCCTGGATGAGACCACGGCCCGGGAACTGGTGGAGAGTGATACCCGTTCCACCGATCCGATCTTTGGCTTCCTCAACAGCCTGGACGGGCTGTAGGCGCAGCCAGGGCCCGCGGTGCCGCGCCGCGGCACCGCGGGCACCCCATTGCTCGGTAGAGTCATGGGTATGCATTTGGCTCCCAAAACCACACTCAACAACGGTGTCCGCATCGACACGCTTGGCTACGGGGTCTACAAGGTACCCGCGCAGGATTGCGCCGACCTCGTGGCCACCGCCCTTGACACCGGCTACCGCACCATCGATACGGCCGCCCTGTACGGCAACGAGGAAGGCGTGGGGCGGGCGGTCAAGTCCGCCGTCGCCGCCGGAACCCCGCGCGAAGAGATCTTCGTGACCTCCAAGGTCTGGAACGACCGCCACGGCTACGACGCCACCTTGGCCGCCTTTGATGAGTCCATGAAACGGCTTGGGCTGGACTACCTTGACTTGTTCCTCATCCACTGGCCGTGCCCGGAACAGGACCTGTATATCCCCAGCTACAAAGCGCTGGAGACGCTGTATGGGGAAGGCCGGGTGCGCGCCATCGGCGTCAGCAACTTTGAGCCCGAACACCTGCACCGGCTCCTGGAGGCCACCGATGTGGTGCCGGCGCTGAACCAGGTTGAACTGCATCCGTGGCTGCAGCAGCGCGAACTGCGCAAGCTCCACGCCGAATTGGGAATCGCAACCCAGGCCTGGAGCCCGCTGGCTCGCGGGGGGCTGCTGGCGGATCCAACCATGGCCGGCCTGGCCGGGACCTACGGGAAAAGCGCGGCCCAGATTGTGCTGCGCTGGCACGTGCAGTCCGGCCACCTGGTCATCCCCAAGGCAAGCAGCGCCGCCCGCATGGCCGAAAACCTGAGTGTCTTCGACTTTGCACTTGCGGACTCCGACATGGCCGCCATCGCCGCCATGGACAGCGGCCGCCGCTCCGGCTCCGACCCCGCCACCGTGAACTAGGGCCTGGTTCGTGAACACACGCATGCAGAAGATTGCCGGCGAGCCCATCACCGTGGACCTGGCGGCCCGGGTAAGCGAGAACACCGTTGACGTGCTCGGCACTGCGGCTCGCTACTGGGACTATGCACCGGTGGAATGGACGCCGGCCACCCGCACAGTCGTCATGGTGCACGGTTTCCGCGGCGACCACCACGGCCTGGAACGGGTGGTGGAGCTGCTGCCCGGGCACCGGGTCATCATGGCCGACCTCCCCGGTTTCGGGCTCTCCCCTGCCTTCCCTGACACCGAACACAGCGTTGCCGGCTACGGCGACTTCTTGGCCCGGTTCCTTGACTCGCTGGCCCTTGGCACCGGCACCGTACTGCTCGGCCACTCCTTCGGCTCCATCGTGGCGAGCCACTTCGTGGCGGCCAATCCGGGCCGGGTGTACCCGCTGATCCTGGTCAACCCCATCGCCGCCCCCGCCCTTGAGGGCCCCAAGGGCGTCATGACCAAGCTTGCAGTGTTTTATTACTGGGCCTCGGCAAAGCTGCCCGCGGTACTGGGCAACGCGCTGCTGCGCAGCAAGCTGATTGTCCGCGTCATGAGCGTGACCATGGCCAAGACCAAGGACCCGGCACTGCTGGCGTTCATCCATGCCCAGCACCACGCGTACTTCAGCGGCTTCGCCAACCGCGACATGCTCCTGGAATCCTTCCAGGCCTCCGTCGGCGGCACGGTGCGGCAGGTCGCCGCCCGCCTGACGCTGCCCACCCTGCTCATTGCCGGCGCCGAGGACGAGATCGCCACCTTGCCGACTCAGCACAAGCTCATGGAATTGCTGCCGGATGCGGAACTTGTGGTGATTCCCGACGTCGGGCACCTGATCCACTACGAAACGCCGCAGCCGGCCGCGGCAGCCATCCTTGACTTCCTGGAAAGGCACCCAGCACCGTGACCACCAGCGCCTCCCCCGTTTCCGGCAAGCCGAAGATCGTCATGGACGCCCGCTTCACCCGCCTGGACCACCACGACGGCATCAGCCGTTACGGAGCGTCCCTCATGGCCGCCGTCGCCCCCTTCGCCGAGGTGACCATGCTCATCCATGACGAGCGTCAGCTGGCGCTCCTGCCGGACCTGCCGTGGGTCAAGATCAACTCCCCGTTGTCGCCAATGGAGCTTTTTGTTGCCCGGCACGTGAACAAGCTTGGTGCCGAGCTGGTGTTTTGCCCCATGCAGACCATGGGCAGTTGGGGGAAGAAGTATCCGCTGGTACTGACCCTGCACGACCTGATCTACTACGAGCACCCCGCCCCTCCGGGATTCCTGCCCGCGCCGGTCAGGGTGTTGTGGCGGCTGTACCACAAGGCCTACTGGCCGCAGCGGGTTCTGCTGAACCGTGCCGACGTGGTGGCCACCATCAGCAACACCACGCTGGGCCTGATGCGCAAGCACCGGCTGACCAAACGCCCGGTCCGGATCATTGGCAACGCACCCCAGGGCGAACGGGTGCCCCGTGATCCGTCCGTGGCCCCGGAGAAGTCATTGGCCTACATGGGCTCGTTCATGCCGTACAAAAACGTGGAGACACTCATCGCGGGAATGGCGGATCTGCCCGATTTCACGCTGCACCTGCTCAGCCGGATCACCCCGGAACGCCGGGCGGAGTTGACGGCGCTGATCCCGTCGGGCGCGGCCGTGGTCTTCCACAACGGGGTCACCGACGCCGAATATGATGAGCTGCTCTTGCGCACGACGGCGTTGGTCACCTTGTCCAAGGCCGAGGGCTACGGCCTGCCCCTGGTTGAGTCCATGGCACTGGGCACGCCCGTGGTGGTGGCCGACACCGAGATCTTCCGGGAGGTAGGCGGAACGGCGGCATACTACGTGCCGGCCGATTCTCCCACGGCCTTTGCCGCCGCCGTGCGCGCGCTTGACTCCCACGCGGCGTGGGCCGCGAGTTCGACGGCGTCGGTCGCCCAGGCGAGAACGTTCAGCTGGGACGCCTCCGCCAAGGAGCTGCTGGCCATCTCGGAGGAGCTGCGCGGCTGAGCCGGAGGCGGCGCCTTTAGGTGATGCCGAGCTGGAACCAACCGGCCCAGCCGGTCGAACCATCCCACCAGGTGCTGTAGACGATCCCGTCCGAGCCGACCGCGAAGACATCGATGTGCTCACTCACGCGTGAAATGGCCACAACCTGGCTGCCGGGTTTGGCGATGCCGCCGGAGAGGTTGAACCAGCCGGCCCAACCCGTGGCACCGTCCCACCATGTGGTGTAGATCCGGTTGTCCGTGCCCACGGTGAACAGGTCCAGGTGGTTGGAGTAGCGGGCAATGGCCGTGACGGGCGATCCCGGCGAGGCCACTCCCCCGGAAACCTGGAACCAGCCGGCCCAACCGCTGCGCGCATCCCACCAGGTGGACATGATGGCCCCGTTGGCCGCCGTCGTGAACAAATCAAGGTGGTCCGGGTACCTGGCCACCACGTTGACGGTGGAGTCCGGCCTGGCCACCAGTGTGCCCAGCTGGAACCAACCGGACCAACCGGAGCGGTCGTCCCACCAACAACTCCAGATCCGGTTGTCGGTGCCCACCGTGAACAGGTCAAGGTGGAACGGATAGCGTGCAATGGCCGTCACCGTGGCGCCCGCGGCCGCGACGCCGCCGGAGACCTGGAACCAGCCCGCCCAGCCCGTGCGCACGTCCCACCAGGTGGACATGACGGCACCGTTGGCCGCCGTCGTGAACACGTCCAGATGGTCGGCGTAGCGGGCCACCACGTTGACGGTCGACCCGGCCCGGGCCGTCAGGGTACCCAAGGCAAACCAGCCCGACCAGCCCCCGTTGACGTCCCACCAGGCACTGTAGACGCGGTTGTCCGTGCCAACCGTGAACACGTCCAGGTGGCCCGAATACCGGGCCACGGCCGTGACCGGGGATCCGGTGCCTCCGCCGGAGGCCACGCCACCGGACAGCTGGAACCAACCGGCCCAACCGCTGTTGGCATCCCACCAATCGGAAACGGTGCGCCCGTCGGAACCGACGGCAAACACGTCGAGGTGTTCGGGATACCGGGCCACCACGCTCAACGGTGTCCTGTCCCGGGCCACGAGCGTGCCCAGGGGATCGATCCGGTTCCAGATCACCTGACGGCACACCCGGCAGAACGGCACGCCCAGCTCACGCATCTTGCAGTCGTACTCCGGACGGTAGGCGCCACAGTGGTAGTAGTCGGCACCCTCGAACAATCCAACGGTTCCCGTCGGCACGGGGCTGGGTCGTGAATCGACGGTGCTGCAGTCCGGGTTGCTCATGGTGGGGATGGCGGTTGCCGCATTCACGGCCCAACCCCACTTCAGCGTGCTGCGAACGTTGTTGGTGGTGACGTTGGGCTGGCCGGGTTCGCCCGCGGGGTGGTGGTCGTGGCCGGTTTCGTTTCCTCCGGCGTAGTACTGGTATTCATCGGCCAGGCCATAGGCGGTGTGGCCCAGTTCGTGGATGGCGATTTCGGTGGCCCCGCCGGCCAGCGAGTAGGTTCCCACCGAGCCGCCGCTGCCGCCGTAGACGGTGGAGTTGACCACCACCAAGGCCACCGTGAAACCCGGCACCTGGGACGCGGCAACGGTGAGGGCCGTGGTCGTGTTGCATTCGAGCAGCCGCCGAATGCCATTGTTGCCGAACGAGGAATCAAAGTAGGTTCGAACTGAGGCGCCGGTACCGCCGGTGGCTGCGGGATCGTCCGCACCGGAATCGGTGGAGGCGACATTGACCCTAAAGACATTGATGGCTGGGGCCAGCTGGTCGTAGGGCGGGGTGCCAAAGAACGCGGTTAGAAAACTGGCACAGGCCGTGTTGAACGCACCCTGCTGGCCGCTTTGGAAGCCGTCGCCCATCATGACGATGTTAAACGCCCTGTTGTGTGGGGCCGAGCCGGATATCTGGGTGGTGCCCAGGATGGAACCGTCTGCGGTGGTCATGACTGCTGCCCGCCTTCCGGACCCTCCAGGGCAAAGGTGGCCAACTCGGTGATTTGGGGCGCCCCTGCCGACGGCGCGGCGCCCTCTGCATGCGGTGCGGGCGACTTGATCCGCACGACGGCGACATGGCTGGCGGCCTGCGGCGCCGGCGCGATGACGGTAAATGCGCCATGGACCCGGCCCTGCTCAACCCTGGTGATCGGTTCGGCATGGTCCTCGGGGAACACTTCGGCACCCGCCCCCATGCCAGACCGGACCGGCACCCTGCTAAGCATGCCGCCATCCTTGCCGCGAACCTCCACGAAATCCCCCGGTCTCAGGTCCGGGTGGACGTCAAAACCGGTGACTGCAACGTCCACCGGCTGCGCCAAGACCAGCGAGATCTTATCTCCCTCGTACTCGAAAATGAACCTCATTGAACGTGCGGATGTTGGGCTGGAAGTGGAATCCATGACGTCCTCCTGACGACGGGCCGGGCCACCTTAAACGACGTCCCCCACCACGCCGATTACTGCCAGTGGACTCCTGGATGACCGCTTTGTCAACGTTGAATTTGCTTCAGTTTGGCGCCGGTGCCGGACGGCGCTCCGCCCCGCCGACCACCCCATGGTCACGACGGCGCGGGATCCCGCGGTGCGCACCCTGCCAGGCATTCCCGGCGTCGTTGCGGCTGCGTGGGGCGGCCGGGCGTGACACGGCAAAAATAGTTCTTGCGCACACAACCCGGCGGCAGGAGGATAACCGTAATAGACAAGGCAGAACCCCCGGTGCTTCGCGGAGTGTCTGGGCTTGCGGCATGCCGGATGCGTCCGGCCCGACTGTCAGGAACACACATGTCCGGCGCAGCAAACGCAGGGTCGCAGGAAGTTGGCAGCAAGGGTTTGAAGGGCGGTGCACTGGGCCTGGTGTCCAGCATTGTAGTTGGCGTTGCGTCGACCGCCCCCGCCTACAGCCTGGCCGCAAGCCTAGGATTCATCGTCGTCGGTGGAAGCTTGGTGGCGGGCGTCAAGGCGCCCGGGATTGTCCTCTTGGCCTTCATTCCCATGTACTTGATCGCCGTTGCCTACCAGGAGCTGAACAAGGCAGAACCGGACTGCGGCACCACGTTTACCTGGGCCACGCGCGCCTTTGGGCCGGTGACGGGGTGGATGGGCGGCTGGGGCATCATCATCGCCGACGTGATCGTCATGTCCAACCTGGCCCAGATAGCCGGGTCGTACTCGTTCACGTTCGTTGGCGGCTTTGGACTGCCCGGCGTCGCCGCGTTGTCATCGAACACCGTGGCAACCACCATTGCGGGCCTGGTGTGGATCGCCGTCATGACCTGGATCTGTTACCGCGGCATTGAGATTTCCGCCAAGGTGCAATATGTCCTGCTGTCCTTTGAAGTGGTCATCTTGGTCTTCTTCGCCGTGTTTGCCCTGGTGAAAGTGTATTCCGGCACGGCCGAACCCTACTCGCTCGTGCCGCAGCTGGACTGGTTCAACCCCTTCACCCTGAACTTTGGCCAGACCATCGCCCCCGCCATGTTGACGGCCATCTTCATCTATTGGGGATGGGACAGCGCCGTCTCGGTCAATGAGGAAACCAAGGATCCCGGCAAGACCCCGGGCAGGGCCGCGGTGATCAGCACGTTCCTGCTGCTGGCCACCTACGCCGTCGTGACGGTGGCCGCAGTGGCATTTGCCGGCGTCGGGGACAAGGGCATCGGGCTGGCGAACCCGGACAACTCCGGAGATGTGTTCTCGGCAATCGGCCCCACCCTCTTCGGCGGCGGGGTGGTCGGGTCCATCCTCATGTCGCTGCTGGGGTTCTCGATCCTGACGTCGGCGTCCGCGTCCACCCAAACCACCATCCTGCCGACGGCCCGGACGTCTCTGTCGATGGCCGTCCACAAGGCGCTCCCTGAACACTTTGCCCGAATGCACCCGCGCTACCTGACCCCCAC
>JBAUMA010000435.1:0-7028 GCA_049578485.1 Specibacter sp. | reverse complement strand
GGGCTGCTCCGCGGCCCGGACGGCCGCGGCGGTGTAGGCGTGGAGCAGGTCAGCTCTCGGCGATCACCATGGCCGTGGAAATCCCGCCGTCGTGGCTCATCGAGAGGTGCCAGTGCTTGATGCCCTTGGCCTTAGCCACGGCGGCCACGGTGCCCAGGACGTTGATGGTGGGTCCGTGTTCATCCAGGCCGATCCAGCAGTCCTGCCAGTTCATGCCGGCCGGGGCGCCCAGGGCCTTGGCCACGGACTCTTTGGCGGCAAAGCGGGCAGCCAGGGATTGGGTGTTCAGTCCGCGCTCGGCCGGGACGAACAACCGGTCCCGCAGCCCGGGGGTGCGTTCGAGCTGGCGACCGAATCGTTCAATGTCAACAACGTCCACACCAATGCCAATAATCATGACACCAGCCTAGCGCCACCGGCTGCCGCAGCCCGCAACCCTCGCCCTACAAAGCAACTGACCCGCAATAGTGGTCGAAAACAACGCGAAAATCGCGAATTTTCAACCACTATTGCGGGTCAGGCGAAAGCGGCGCGGATTACTCGACGGTGACGGACTTGGCCAGGTTGCGCGGCTGGTCGACGTCGTAGCCCTTGGCCGTGGCAAGCGCGCAGGCGAACAGCTGCAGCGGCACGGTGGTCAGCAGTGGCGCCAGCAGCGGCGTAGTCTCCGGGATGTAGAAGACGTGCTCGGAGAATTCGGCCACCGAGAGGTCGCCCTCTTCGGCGATCACGATCGTTTTGGCGCCGCGGGCACGGACTTCTTGGATGTTGGAAACCACCTTGGCGTGCAAGGAGTCGCGGCCGTGCGGGGACGGGACCACCACGATGACGGGCTGGCCTTCCTCGATGAGCGCGATCGGGCCGTGCTTGAGCTCGCCGGCGGCAAAGCCCTCGGCGTGGATGTAGGCGAGCTCCTTGAGCTTGAGCGCGCCTTCCATGGCCACGGGGTAGCCCACGTGGCGGCCCAGGAACAGCACGGAGCGGGTGTCCGCCATGCTGCGGGCCAGTTCCTTGATCTGCTCGGAGTTGTCCAGGATCGAGGCGATCTTGGCGGGCATCTTGGCGAGGTCAGCCAGGATGTCCTTGATCTGGCCCTGGAACAGGTTTCCGCGCAGCTGTGCCAAATACAAGCCCAGCAGGTAGGCGGCGGTGATCTGCGCCAGGAACGCCTTCGTGGAGGCGACGGCGATCTCGGGGCCGGCGTGCGTGTACAGCACGGCGTCGGACTCGCGCGGGATGGTCGAGCCGTTGGTGTTGCAGATCGCGATCGTCTTGGCACCCTGTTCACGGGCGTAGCGGACGGCCATGAGCGTGTCCATGGTCTCGCCGGACTGGGACAGGGACACAATCAGCGTCTTGTCGTCAACGATGGGGTCGCGGTAGCGGAACTCGTGGGAGAGCTCCACCTCGGTGGGGATCCGGCACCAGTGCTCGATCGCGTACTTGGCCACCTGGCCGGCGTAGGCGGAGGTGCCGCAGGCCAGCACGATGATCTTGTTGATGGTCTTCAGGACGTCGGCGTCAATGCGCATCTCGTCCAGGGTCAGCTTGCCCTCGATGTCGGAGCGGCCCAGCAGGGTCGCGGCAACGGCCTCGGGCTGCTCGTTGATTTCCTTTTCCATGAAGGACGGGTAGCCGTCCTTCTCGGCCGCTGCGGCGTCCCAGTCGACCAGGTATTCCTTGCCTTCGGCGGGGGCGCCGAAGAAGTCGGTGATCTCCACGGACTCCGGCGTGATGGTGACAATCTGGTCCTGGCCCAGCTCGACGGCGCGGCGCGTGTAGTCGATGAAGCCGGACACGTCGGAGCCGAGGAAGTTCTCGCCGTCGCCAAGTCCGACGACGAGGGGTGAGTTGCGCCGTGAGGCCACTACGACGCCGGGCTGCTCGGCGTGCGTGGCCAGAAGGGTGAAGGCGCCTTCCAGCCGCTGGCTGGCCAGCTGCATGGCTTCGGTCAGCGGGTTCACGCCATTGGCGCCGGCGGTCTCGATGATGGTGCGGTAGATGTCGCCGAGCAGGACTGCGGCAACTTCGGTGTCGGTGTCGGAGAGGAAGGTGTAGCCCTTACTCAGGAGCTCGTTCTTCAGCGGCGCATAGTTCTCAATGATCCCGTTGTGGATCACGGCCATGTTGCCGCCGTCGGCCAGGTGCGGGTGCGCGTTCTTGTCCGTGGGGCCGCCATGGGTTGCCCAGCGGGTGTGGCCGATTCCGGTCATGGAGTCTGACAGCGGCTTGGCCTCGAGCTCGGCGACCAGGTTGGCCAGCTTGCCGGACTTCTTCCGGGTCTCGATTCCGGTGGCGGAGACGATGGCCACGCCGGCCGAGTCGTAGCCGCGGTATTCGAGCCGTCGAAGCCCCTCCATCAAGACATCGAGTGCCTGATGGGAGGCCGGCGTTGATGAACCTTTGGCCGGGGCGGTTCCGGCATAACCTACAATTCCACACATGAAAAACAATCATAGCCGCCCGCGAATTTGCAGGACGTTCTACGTCCTACCGTGAAACGGGCATGAAAATCCGTCAGCGTCCGTTATCGGCTCCGGCGGCTATATTTCGCCCTGCCTCCCAAACAAGGCAGAATCGAAGCTGTGACGACCCAAAAAACCGAGGCAGGCAATGGCGACGGAGCCTCCCCGTTCGTGGAGCTGGACCGCCAGACCTGGTCCCGCCTGGCCAACAAGATTGAGCAACCCCTCAATGAAGAGGATGTGCAAAGGCTCCGCGGGGTCGGTGACCAACTCAACATCCGTGAGGTGCGCGACGTCTACCTGCCGCTGTCCCGGCTCCTGAACCTTTATGTTGGTGCCGCGGGCCATCTGCACAGCGCCACCACCACCTTTCTTGGCGAGCGCGGCAGCCGCACACCCTTTGTGATTGGCGTGGCGGGTTCGGTGGCCGTGGGCAAGTCCACCACCGCCCGCGTGCTGCGGGAGATGCTGCGCCGCTGGCCGGACACCCCCAACGTGGAGCTGGTCACCACGGACGGCTTCCTGTACCCCAACGCCGAGTTGGAACGCCGCGGACTGATGGGCCGCAAGGGCTTCCCGGAATCCTACGACCGCCGCGCGCTGTTGCGTTTCGTCAGTGCCGTCAAGAGCGGCGCCGAGGAAGTCCGCGCCCCCCTGTACTCGCACCTGAGCTACGACATCGTGCCCGGCGAGGAGGTGGTGGTCCGGCGCCCCGACGTGCTCATCGTCGAGGGCCTGAACGTCCTGGCCGCCGCCCGCCCCCGCACCGATGGCCGCTCCGGCCTGGCCGTCAGCGACTTCTTCGACTTTTCCATCTACGTTGACGCCAAGACCAGCTACATCGAGCAGTGGTACATCGACCGGTTCAGGTCGCTGCGTACCGGCGCGTTCGCCAATCCGGAGTCGTATTTCCGCCGCTATGCCGACCTCTCCGACCCCGAGGCCGCCGCCACGGCGTCCCGGATCTGGAAGAGCATCAACGAGCCGAACCTGCTGCAAAACGTGTTGCCCACCCGCGGCCGGGCAACACTGGTGCTGACGAAGGACTCGGACCACTCCATCACCCGGATGTTGCTGAGGAAGGTGTAGATGCCCGCCACAGGGCAGCGCAGGCCCCGCAAGAGCACCGCAGGGCGCGTTAGGACCGCGTTGTCCTGGCCCAACCCGGCAGGTGTGCTGATCTCGGTCGCCGGCGCGGCCCTGGTGTTTTCGGGAGCGATCTTCCTGCACGGCGGCTTTGACCTGGCTGGCACGACGCCGTCCCAGGCCTCGGCGGACGCCTCACCCACGGTCACGTCCCCGACTTCTTCGCCGTCGGCCCCCTCCGCCACCGCCATCCCGGCCGCAACGGCTGCCGGCCTTCCCACCACCCAAGGCCGGCCTGCAACGGTTTCCCGCCCCTCGCCGTCGGCTCCCTCCAGCGCCCCGGCGTCGGCCCTCTCCGACACCGCCACAACGCTTGCACCGGCCGGGGCCGCGGCCGTTGTGGTCGCGGGCGCAGCGCCGTCGTCACCGATTCAAAAGCTGTATGCCGCCGGCATTGAGGGACATATAGGTGACGTCTTGCTGAACCTTGCGAACCCCGCCAGCCCGCTGGTGGTGGTCAACAAGCAACGTCGGTTGTCGCCCCTTGACTACATGCCGGCGGATCTCGTCTCCCCCAACGTTGCGACCGGCTCCGGCGAGCCGGCCCTGCTCAGGAAGGAAGCCGCCACCGCGGTTGAACGCCTGTTTGCCGCCGCCTCGCGCGACGGCGTGGCCATCTCGATCATGAGCAGCTTCCGTTCCTATTCCACGCAGGTGGCCCTTTACGGCAGCTACGTTGCGCAAAAGGGCGTTCCGCAGGCGGACACTTCATCGGCCAGGCCCGGGTTTTCCGAACACCAAACCGGCCTGGCCCTGGACATTGGTGACCCCGTGGCCGGCCCCGCCTGCGAATTCACGTATTGCATGGCGGACAGTGCGGCCGGCAAATGGGTTGCCGCACATGGAGCCGGCTACGGCTTCGTGGTCAGGTACCAGCTGGGCATGGAAGGGACCACCGGCTACCTCGCCGAGCCCTGGCACCTGCGGTATGTGGGAGTTGCCGTGGCCCGGGACATGACCCTGCGAGGCGTCAAAAGCTATGAGCAGTATCTGGGCATTCCCGGTGCGGCTACTTACAAGTAGGGTCTGGAAATACGCCTAAAAATAAGTCGTCATGCATTCCCCCGAAACGGCACATTGTGGGGTATTTTTAGGGCATGTTAAAGGGATTTAGAGACTTCATAATGAAAGGCAACGTCGTAGACCTTGCCGTCGCCGTCGTAATGGGTGCAGCATTCGGGGCAGTTGTCACGGCCCTAGTGGAAAACATCCTCATGCCGCTTATTGCGGCCTTGGTTGGTTCCCCCAATTTCGACAGTTTTGCCTTGATCACCATTCATGGCAACCAAATCAAGTTCGGTGTATTCCTGACCGCCCTTGTGAGCTTCATTCTGGTCGCCGCAGCTATTTACTTTGCGGTGGTCATGCCCATGAACCACATGATCGCCCGCCGCAATGCCAAGCTGGGCATCAAGGAGCAGGAACCCGCCGTCGATCCCCATATTGAACTGCTCACCGAAATCCGCGATTCCCTCCGCGCACTCAAATAGTCCAGCCACCAACGGCTGAGGGCGGCAACTCCAGTGGAGTTGCCGCCCTCAATTATTTAAAGCCTTGAAAGCTACAGGGCCAGTTCCGTGCGGACAACTGCAACGAGTTCGTCGCAGATGCGCTGTGCCGTCTCCTGGTCCCCGGCTTCCACCATGACCCGAACCAGCTGTTCGGTTCCGGAGGGACGCAGCAGCACCCGGCCGGTGTCGCCCAGCTCGGACTCCGCCTTCGCCACGGCGGCATTGACGGCCGGCACGATGGCCGCCCGGCTCTTGTCCACGCCCTTGACGTTGATCATGACCTGCGGCAGCTTGGTCATCACCGCGGCCAGCTCCTTGAGCGACTTGCCCGTCATGGCAACCTGTGCGGCCAGTTGCAGGCCCGTCAGCAGACCATCGCCGGTGGTGGCGTACTCGGAGAAGATCACGTGGCCGGACTGCTCACCGCCAAGGGTGTAGTCCCCGCGGCGCATTTCCTCGAGGACGTACCTGTCGCCAACGGCCGTTTCACGGATGGTGATCCCGGCGTCGCGCAGCGCGATCTTCAGGCCGAGGTTGCTCATGACCGTCGCCACGAGTACGTTGTCCTTGAGCTCGCCGGCGTTCATCTGGGCCACTGCCAGGACGGCCATGATCTGGTCGCCGTCAATGATGTTGCCTTCGTGGTCCACGGCCAGGCAGCGGTCGGCGTCGCCGTCGTGGGCAATGCCAAGATCGGCGCCAACGGACAACACCATTTCCTGCAGCTTCCCCAGGTGGGTGGAGCCAACGCCGTCGTTGATGTTCAGTCCGTCGGGCTCGGCCCCGATCACAACGATCTCCGCGCCGGCGTCGGTGAAGACCTGCGGGGAACAGCCGCTGGCCGCTCCGTTGGCGCAGTCAAGGACAATCTTCAGGCCGTTCAATTTGTGCGGCAGTGTGCCCAGCAGGTGGAGGATGTAGCGGTCCTCGGCGTCGGAGAAACGCTGGATGCGGCCAACGTCAACGCCCACCGGGCGGAAAGCATCGTGCTGGAGCTGTGCCTCGATGGCGTCCTCGACATCGTCGGGAAGCTTCGTGCCGCCGCGTGCAAAGAATTTGATCCCGTTGTCAGGCGCCGGGTTGTGCGAGGCGGAGATCATCACGCCAAAGTCGGCACCGAGGTCCGCGATCAGGAACGCAGCGGCCGGGGTCGGCAGGACACCCGCGTCATAAACGTCGACGCCGGCACTCGCCAGGCCCGCTTCCACAGCCGCGGCGATGAACTCACCGCTGGCACGCGGGTCACGCGCAATAACCGCGCGGGGCCGGTTCCCCCCACTCATTTGATCATGGCCGAGCACCACGGCAGCGGCCTGGGCCAGCGACAACGCGAGTTCAGCCGTCAGTAGGCCATTGGCCAATCCACGGACACCGTCTGTTCCAAATAATCTAGACATCCTGCTCAGTCTAAATCATGCGGCTCTAAAAACTGCCGTCCTGTCCCTGGTGACGCCCCGCGCCCGTCAACACCAAGCCAATGCGGGGGCCGTTGTGATCATTCGGGGCCGCTCCGGACGGATTTAGCCGCGCCGGGGGCTGTTGTGGTTATTCGCCGCCGGTGGACCATGCACGAATGACCACAACAGCCCCCGGACCCAAAAAAGTCCCCGGCTCGCACAGCGAGCCGGGGACTTTTTTGAGAGCGCGTGTTTCTAGCGCTTGGAGTACTGCGAAGCCTTACGAGCCTTCTTGAGACCAGCCTTCTTACGCTCGATGACGCGAGCGTCACGAGTCAGGAAGCCTGCCTTCTTCAAGATGGCGCGGTTGTTCTCGACGTCGATCTCGTTCAAGGAACGAGCAACACCGAGACGCAGTGCACCGGCCTGGCCGGAGGGGCCGCCACCGTGGATGCGGGCCCAAACGTCGTATGCGCCTTCAAGATCCAGGAGGCGGAACGGGTCGTTTA
>JBAUMA010000434.1:0-1720 GCA_049578485.1 Specibacter sp. | reverse complement strand
GCAACGCCCACTTCACGTTCCCAGGCTGTGAGGGCGATTCCCTGCTGTTCCTGCTGGACATGGCCGGCATCGAGTCCTCCACCGGATCCGCCTGCACAGCCGGGGTGCCCCGTCCGTCCCATGTGCTGCTGGCCATGGGCCTGGACGAGGACACCGCACGTGGCGCACAACGCTTCAGTCTCGGGCATACATCGAGCCCGGCGGACGTTGACGCCTTTGTGGCCGCGTTGCCGCAAGCACACGCACGTGCAAAAACGGCAGGCATGGCCGGGCATGTTTCAACTATTCAAACCGCGAGCACAAGCTGACGGAGGCCCGGAGGCTCCGGGCCTCCGCCTGACAGGGGCCCCGCCCGCTTCGCGGGCGCCCGAAGCCGCTCCCGGGCCCCTGTCAGGCTCCAGCCCCGGATCCTAGCGGGCCGTTGTCAGTGCACCGCACGACAAGATTTTTTTGTTCCAACTGAAAGGTATGTAATGCGAGTATTGGCCGCCATGAGTGGCGGGGTTGACTCCGCCGTCGCCGCCGCCCGAGCAGTGGATGCCGGGCACGACGTCGTCGGCGTCCACCTGGCGCTCTCCCGCATGCCCGGAACCTTGCGCACCGGCAGCCGCGGCTGTTGCACCGTGGAGGACTCGAACGACGCCTGGCGGGCGTGCGACAAACTCGGCATTCCGTACTACGTCTGGGACTTCTCCGAACGGTTCAAGGAGGACGTGGTCCAGGACTTCATCGACGAATACGCCGCCGGCCGCACCCCCAACCCCTGCATGCGCTGCAATGAGCGCATCAAGTTCGCCGCGCTGCTGGAAAAGGCCGTCGCTCTGGGCTTCGACGCTGTCTGCACCGGCCACTACGCCAAGGTCATCACCGACGCCGACGGCAACCCGGAACTCCACCGCGCGGCCGACTGGGCCAAGGACCAGAGCTATGTGCTGGGCGTGCTGACCCACGAGCAGCTCAAGCACTCCATGTTCCCGTTGGCAGACACCCCGTCCAAGGCTGAGGTACGCGCCGAGGCCGAGCGCCGCGGCCTGTCCGTGGCCAAGAAGCCCGACAGCCACGACATCTGCTTCATCTCCGACGGCGACACCGCCGGCTGGTTGGCCGAGAAGATTGAAATGACCGACGGCGACATCGTCGACGAGACCGGTTCGAAGGTGGGCGGGCACACCGGCGCCAACCAGTTCACCGTGGGCCAGCGCCGCGGCCTGAAGCTGGGCACCCCCGCCGCCGACGGCAAGCCGCGCTTCGTGCTGGAAATCCGGCCCAAGGAAAACAAGGTCGTCGTCGGCCCGCACGCGCTGCTGGCCATCGACGAGCTCAAGGGCATCAAGGTTTCCTGGGCCGGGCTGCCGATCGCCGAGGTCGCCACCGGGGAAGAGTTCGATTGTTACGCCCAGGTCCGCGCCCATGGCGACCCCGTTCCCGCCCGCGCGTTCGTCACGGAGGTGACTGACGACGGCGTCGGGCGCCAGAGCTTGACGGTCACCTTGGGCGAGCCGCTGCGCGGCGTTGCGCCCGGACAGACGGTCGTTTTGTACCAGGGCAGCCGCGTCCTGGGGCAGGCCACGATCGACTCCGCCAGGTCCCTGGCGCGACCCGACATGTCATAGCCGCACGGGGGCCCATGCTGTGGCGTAAACTTCCGGACAAGCCGACATTGCAGACGGAAGGTACGCCCTATGGCATCACACATGATTCCCAATCCACTGTCCCTGCT
>JBAUMA010000433.1:0-9704 GCA_049578485.1 Specibacter sp. | reverse complement strand
AACCGTTCCGGGAACCGTGACGTTGACAGTTGCACCACGGTTCACGACGCCCGCCAAACTGGTTTGTGATGGTGTCAGGGAATGCTTGCCGGGGCTGAGCGGGGTTTTGCCTGCGCACACGAAGGCCCCGTTTTCGCTGGCGACCACGGCGCACACTGTTTTGCCAGTCTCGTCCAGGATGGCTATCTTGGAAAACGCTCCGGCGGCTCCTTCAATGATGGGCTGCGCGGCAACGATGACCCCGTCGGCCGGCCGGACGATCTTCGGGGTGACTTCCACGGCGACAGTGATGATCGAGCCCCTGACGTCACTTTCCTGGCCCCAGAAGAGCGCCGGGAACACCTCCAGGCTGCCAACGAAGATGTGGCGTGTGATCGGGCAGCTGAAGGTGCCGTCCGCCTTGACCGTCGCCGTGCAAAGGGACGCTCCGCTGCGTCCATGCACAATATCAACGGCGGCGCCCGGATATCCGGTACCGGTAAAGACGGGCAGGTCACCCACCACGTCGCCGTCCCTGGGGCTGGTGATGACCGGATCGGCAATGACTTTCCAGGTGGCGGAATCGCCCGGAACGACTGCGCCCTCGGTCGTCGTCATGGACGGCGCAAGTGTGAGTGTTCCCAGGGCAAAGGGAGTCCGGGGGACGCAGAGAAAGTTCCCAAACTCGTCCGCCGTAGTGGTGCAGACCGTGGTTTGGACGGCATCCAGCATGCGGACCACGGTACCGGGCAGAGCCGTCCCGCTGAAGGCCTGCATCGTGGAGACCAGCGAACCGGGAGCCGGGTGCGACAGGCTGGGATAGTACAGGGCCTGGATCTGAACCGTGTTGCCAACGGTGGCATCCGGCGCCGAGGCGGCGACCGTGAGCACATTGAGCCCGGCAGGCAACCGCCCGGCCCCCGTGCAGGCGAAGTTGCCCAGCTCGTCCACAGTTGCCGAGCAAACCGTCGTCCCGCCGCCGTCCTTGATCACGACGGTGGTTCCGGGCTCTCCCGTCCCGTTGACGTCCGGCACATCATGGATGGTGGTGCCGTCCATCGGACTGACGATGGACGGCACGATTGCCGCAGCCGGCGCCGCCAAAGCAGGAAGTGCCGCGAAGCCCGCCACTCCCGTGAAAAGCGCCACCGTTGAAAGCACTGCCAAACCGCGCCGTGATCGCTGAAAAATAGTCGCCATCATCCGTACAGTCCCCCATGTAGTTATGACATCAATCGGATTTTTTTGCTGATCGAAGTATTCACTGCCCGGGAAGAAAAGGAAAGGGGTGCATATCGCCACCGGCCCGGCCAAGGCCTGCCAGCCCGGGCCGGGAACGGCCGTCAGTGCACCACGATGGGCTGGAAGCCCTCGGCACGCAGCGCGGTCAGCACCAATTCGCAGTGCTCATGGCCCTTGGTTTCCAGGTTCACGGTAATGGAGACATCGCCCATGGAGATGGACCCGCCGACCCGGGTGTGGTCCACCCCGGTGACGTTGGCGTCGTTCTCGGCGATGATCCGGGAGATCGTGGCCAGGGAGCCGGGACGGTCGTTGAGCATCATGCGCACCGTCATGAACCGGCCCGCGGCGGCCAAACCGCGCTGGATGACCTTGAGCATGAGCATCGGGTCGATGTTGCCGCCGGACAGGATGATGGCCGTGGTGCCGGGGTTTTCAATCTTGCCTTCCATGAGGGCCGCAACCCCCACCGCACCTGCGGGCTCCACCACCATCTTGGAGCGCTCGAGCAGGAAGATCAGGGCCCGGGCCAGGGAGTCCTCACTGACGGTGACGACGTCGTCCACCAGTTCCCGGATGATCGAGAACGGCAGCTGGCCGGGGCGGCCCACCGCGATGCCGTCCGCCATGGTGGACACCTTCTTCAGTGGCACCAGTGCGTCCGCGGCCAGCGAGGGCGGGTAGGCGGCAGCGTTTTCCGCCTGCACGCCGATCACACGGATTTCCCGGCCCAGCTCCTTGGCGCGGGCCTTGACGGCCACGGCCACTCCGGCCAGCAGGCCGCCGCCGCCAACACCCATGATGATGGTGTCAACGTTCGGCACCTGGTCAAGGATTTCCAGGCCGATGGTGCCTTGCCCCGAGACGACGTCGACGTTGTTGAACGGGTGCACGAACACCGCACCGGTTTCATTGGCGTAGCGTTCGGCCTCGGCCAGGGATTCGTCCACATTGAAGCCGTGCAGGACCACTTCGGCGCCGTGGCCCCGGGTGGCGGCCAGCTTGGGAAGTGCCACGCCGACCGGCATGTAGATGCGCGCCTTGATGCCCAACGCCTTGGCCGCAACGGCCACACCTTGCGCATGGTTACCGGCAGACGCCGCCACCACGCCGCGGGCGCGCTCCTCGGGGGTGAGCCGGGCCATGCGGACATACGCCCCGCGGACCTTGAACGATCCGGCGCGCTGGAGGTTTTCGCACTTGAAGAAGACCTCGGAACCCGTCAAGCGTCCCAATGCCCTGGAACTTTCAATGGGCGTGAGCGCAATAATTTCCTGTAACAGTTCCCGCGCGCTTTCAACATCGGCAAGGGTTACGGGAAGATCGCTTGTTGCGTTCACTTTTCTAGTCTCTTTCTCATTGTTTGTGCAGTTGCCCCGAATCGGGGCAAGAGTCTAAAGGGCCCTGCGGGCGTTAGGGCGTGCCGCCGATTTCGGGGGCAATGCCCGACGCCGGGGCGCCGGTTGCGCCGTCGGCCTCGCTCCCAGGAGAGGCCGCCCCGCCTTCAGGGGAGCCGGCTTCGGCCTCGCCCGATGGACTGTTGCGGGGCAATCCATAGATGTCCGGAAGGTTTGGATCATTTTCCCATCCGCGCCCGGCTATGTAGCGGATGAAGGAATTGGCAACGGCCAGCACGGGCACGGCGAACAGTGCGCCGAGGATGCCGGCCACGGTGGATCCCGCAGCCACCGCCATGATGACAGCCACGGGGTGCAGGGAAACCGCCCTGCCCATGATGAACGGCTGGAGCAGGTGGCTTTCCAGCTGCTGGACCAACAGGACGATGCCGAGCATTATCAACGCGTTGACCCAACCATTGGCCACGAGGGCCAGGAGCACGGCCACGGCGCCCGTGACCAGCGCACCCACCACGGGGATGAACGAGCCAATGAAGACCAGGACACCCAGCGGCAGGGCCAGCGGCACCTGGATGATGGCAGCGCCGGCGCCAATGCCCACGGCATCCACGGCGGCGACCAGGATCTGGACACGGACGTAGTTGCCCAGGGACACCCAACCGCGGCGGCCGGCACCATCCACGGCGGGGCGGGCACGGCGGGGGAAGAAACGAATGACGAACTCCCAAATCCGCTCCCCCTCAAGCAGGAAGAAGATGAGGATGAAGACGGTCAGCAGCAGTCCGGCGCTGAAGTGGCCAAAACCGCTGCCTATGCCCAGGGCCTTGGACAGGATGGTGTTGCTGTTGTTTTGCAGCGCGGTCAGGGCTTCCTGCAAGTACTTGTCTATCTGGTCGTTACTCAAGCCCAGGGGCCCGGCGGTCAGCCAGTCCTGGATTTGGATCAGGCCCTTGACGGCCTGCTGGCCAAGGTCGGCGATGCCGGAGACCATCTGCCGCCCCACCAGGAACAAGCCGCCAAACACGACGACGAAGAGGCCCAACAGGGTGCCGGCGACGGCGAGCCCCTGAGGTACGCCGATCTTGCGCAACCACTTCACCACGGGCAGCAACAAGGCGCCGAACAGGCAGGCCACCATGACCGGGATGACCAGGATGCTCACCTGGGACAGGAGCCAGATCAACATGGCCCCCACCACCAGGATCACGCCCACCCGCCATGCCCATGCTCCGGCGGCTTGCATGCCGAAGGGGACCATGGTTGCTTGGCTCTGCTGGGGGCGCTCTGGTGCTTGTGGCTGGGGCGTCATAAGCCAATAATTCCCCATGCAGCAAAAATATGTTAAACGGCGTCCATTTCCCCGCTACCCGAGAAAGGAATCGATGCCCCAATTCATCGTGAAGGACGCACCCGGTTCCAGCCACTTCAGGCCGTCCCCGGAGTTGAATGCGTTGGCTGGTCCGGTCATCGGCTCCATGGCCACAGCGAGTGGGCGGCCCGGAAAATCGGGGGTGATGTACACGTGGATGTAAGAGACACTGGCGTCGTGCCACAAACTTACACTCCGGCCGTCCGGGGCCGACAACGTGTGGCGGGCTACGCCGTCGTCCGTGGCAAGGTCGGTGAACGCGGTGTCCATAAGCACCTCGCCCAGCAACCTGCCGCCACGGAGGTCGTATATCCCGTCCACGGCTACGGCGTCCGTGGGGATCATGCGCTCGGTCGCGGCCAGGCGGGTTGCCGCGTCCAGGGTGATGGTCAGCTCCCCGGGGGCGGTGTCCCCCAAACGGAAGTACGGGTGGGCGCCCAGCACGAAGGGTGCCCGGCGGGAGGAATCGTTGGCCATGGTTTGGGCCACGCGCAGGTCTCCGGCCGGCGTCAGTTCATAGCGCACCTGGTGACGGGCCAGGAATGGGTAGCCGTGCTGCGGGTGGATGACCGCTTCCAGCAATACGTGGGTTTCCGAGGACTCCAGGGCCGCGTAGCCGGTGTTGCGCAGGAGCCCGTGGATGGCGTTGTTGCGGGGAACCTCAGTGATGTCCAGCTGCAAGGTGCCGCCGTCCAGCTCCCACCGCCCGCCGTCCACCCGGTTGGCAAAAGGGGCCAGGGTGATGCCGGCCGCGCCCGGGGCTATTTCGGTAGCCGCGTAACTTTCCACCAGTTCCACCCCGCCACGGTCGTAGTGGCGAAGGCCGGCAGCCAGGGAGGTGATAATTGCGGTGGCGCCGCCGCGGCGCAATGTGAACTGCGGACCCGTTGCCGCACGGAACGCCTCGGTTGCGTTTGGATTGCTCATGGGGCTTACGCTACCGGTTCGAGTGCGGGAAAACAGCTTGTTTTCCGATATATGACTAGCCAGCTTGGCCACATAATGTAAGATTTTGTTTGAAAGTATTGTTTTATTGACCAATTTCCAACAGCCCACAGAGTAGGGGTTCCCCATGCTGGCACCCGAGCGTCAGGCACGCATCCTCAAGGAACTCCAACTCCATGAGGCGGTCCGGGTGGCCGACGTCGCGGCCGCATTGAACGTCAGTGAGATGACCATTCGCCGTGACATTGAGGCGCTGGACCACAACGGACTGGCCCGAAAGATCCACGGCGGGGCCATGCGCCTGGCCCGGCTCAGCGCGCTGGAACCGGGATTCCTGCTCAACGTGGACAAGGAACTCGACGCCAAACTGGCCATTGCGGCCCACGCCGTGACCCTGGTCCAACCGGGCATGACCCTTGCACTGACCGGCGGCACCACAACATACCAGGTGGCCGTCAACCTGGCCGCCAACCTTGATGCGATCCGAAACCTCACCGTGGTGACGAACTCCCTGAAGGTGGCGGAACTGTTGTACCAGCAGCAGGGACATTCCGACTGCAAGGTCATTGTCACCGGCGGGGAGCGCACGCCGTCGGAGGCCCTGGTGGGACCCGTGGCCCGCACGGCCCTGCGCAGCCTGAACACCGATCTGTGCTTCATGGGCGTGCACGGCATCGACGCCGACCGCGGCCTGACCAGCCCCAACCTGCTCGAGGCGGAGACCAATGCGGCCTTCATCGAGTCCACGAGCCGCCTGGTGGTGCTGGCCGACAGCACCAAGTTCCAGCTCAGGTCCCTGGCCACCATCGCACCCTTAAGCGCCGTCGAAACCATCATCACCGACGACGGCGCCAACGCCGCCACCCGCGAACTTTTCGCCTCCCGGGTGCCCAACTTCATGGCCGTGGCCGGCGCCACGCACCTGCACAACGAAAACAGGAAGACCTCATGACAATTGCCACCAGCACCCTCCTGGCCGACGGCCGGGAACTCATCTACTTTGACGACGGCGCCGTGGCACACGCCCACTCCGCAGTGGACACCCGCCCCCTCGATCCGCGCTCCGAGGCAAACACCGGCGAACTGCGCTTTGACGCGCTGACGGGCGATTGGGTGGCCATTGCCGCGCACCGCCAAACCCGCACCTACCTGCCGCCGGCCAACCAGTGCCCACTGTGCCCCACCACGGGCGACAACCTTTCGGAGATCCCCGACTCGGCCTACGACGTGGCGGTATTTGAAAACCGTTTCCCGTCCCTGGGCCCGGCCGTCGGGACCATCACCGAAAACCCCGCCTGGGGCACCACGGACCGGGCCTTTGGCCGTTGCGAGGTGGTGGCCTTCACCCCCGAGCACACAGGTTCCTTCGGCGGGTTGTCCACGGAGCGTGCCCGCACCGTGATCGACGCCTGGGCGCACCGCACCGAGGCGCTGAGCGCCTTGCCCGGCGTGAAGCAGGTCTTCCCGTTTGAAAATCGCGGCCAGGACATTGGCGTGACGCTGCACCACCCGCACGGCCAGATCTACGCCTACTCGTATGTTCCGCCCCGCAGCGCCGTCATGGCAGCTGCCGCCCGCAACTTCTACGACCTCAATGACGGGCGCCAGACACTCCTTGGCTCCATTGTGGCCCAGGAGTCCGAATCCGGTGAACGCATGATCGCCCAGGGCGAGCACTTCAGCGCATATGTGCCGTTCGCGGCGCACATGCCGCTGGAAATCCACATCACCCCGCACCGCCACGTGCCCGATTTCGCGGCACTGAACGATCCCGAGCGCGACGAGCTGGCCGTCATGTACCTGGACGTGCTCCGCCGCCTGGACAACATGTACGACACCCCCACCCCTTACATCGCCGCCTGGCACCAGGCTCCCCTGGATTCACTGCTGCGCCCGGCCGGCCGCTTCCACCTGGAATTGACCTCCCCGCGCCGTGCCGCCGACAAGCTGAAGTTCCTGGCCGGTTCCGAGGCCGCCATGGGTGCCTTCATCAACGACACGACGCCGGAACAAACGGCCGCCGTGCTGCGCAACGTATCGACCGAAATTCGAACCACCGCTGACAAGAAAGTCCCCGTCTCATGAGTGCATCCCTGAATCCCGCCCAGGTGGCCGACGCCTTCACGGCAGCCTATGGCCAGTCCGCGGACGGCGTGTGGAGCGCCCCCGGGCGGGTCAACCTGATCGGCGAGCACACCGACTACAACGAAGGCTTCGTGCTGCCGTTCGCCATTGACCGTGCCGCGTCCGTGGCCGTGCGGCTGCGCGGGGACACCACAGCCCGTCTGCTCTCCAGCTACGGGGACCAGGGCGTTGTGAGCGTGGATTTGTCCACGCTGTCACACGAGACCATGAAGGGTTGGACCGCGTACCCGCTGGGCGTGGTGTGGGTGCTGCAGCAGATGGGCGTGCAGATCGGCGGCTTCGACCTGTTCTTGAACTCGACCGTACCCACCGGCGCAGGGCTGTCGTCCTCCGCCGCTATCGAGTGCGCCGTGGCCACGGCGTTCAACGAACTGTTTAGCGCCGGCCTGACCGCCAATGAGCTGGTCCTGGTGGGCCAGCGCGCCGAAAATGAGGTGGTGGGTGCCCCCACCGGCATCCTTGACCAGTCGGCCTCGCTTCTCTCCACCGACGGACATGCCGTGTTCCTGGACTGCCGTACGCAGGAATCCACGCTGGTGCCGCTGGATCTGGCCGCCGCGGAACTGCTTATCCTGGTGGTCGACACCAAGGTCACCCACGCCCATGCGACAGGCGGTTACGCGGCCCGGCGGGCCTCGTGCGAGCTTGGCGCCGAGGTGCTCGGTGTGAAGGCCCTGCGCGACGTCGGTGCCACTGACCTGCCCGAAGCCTCCGGGCTGCTCGACGCCGAGACCTTCCGCCGTGTGCGCCACATCGTGACCGAGGACCAGCGTGTCCTGGACACCGTCAAGGTGCTTGGCGACGCCGGTCCGGCCGCCATTGGTGATTTGCTCACGGCAAGCCACGCCTCCATGCGCGACGACTTTGAGATCTCCTGCCCCGAACTCGACCTCGCCGTGGACACGGCGTTGGCCCACGGCGCCCTGGGTGCCCGCATGACCGGTGGCGGCTTTGGCGGATCTGCCATCGCCCTCATCCCGGTGGCCGCTGAAGCGGTGGTGCGCAGCGCCGTCGTACAGGCGTTTGCCGGGGCAGGGTTCAAGTCCCCGGACATCTTCGCCGTCTCCCCCGCCCCGGGCGCACGCAGGGTCCTGTAGCCAAACGCAAAAAGGGTCTCGCTCCCCATGCCATCCCAAACGGCGGGTGGGGAGCGAGACCCTTCTTTGCGCCATGAGCCGGCGCGTGGGGACTAGCTGTCTTTGTAGTCCTGGTGTTGTTGGTGCGTGTGCGCGATCTGCTCGAGGATTTCCTCGGAGTCCTTGTGCTTGTCGCGGTACTTGGGCTCCATGGTCTGGATGGTCGATTCCTCCACCATGAGCAGGCCATAGATGCGTTCGCGCTCGGCCGGATCTGCCGTGTACTCCAGGTTCTGGTAGTTTTCCGCATGGCGGCGGGCGTTGTTCAGAACCGTCTGGGCCTTGCCGGACTTACTCACCAGCGAGGCAATGACCGTGATGACCAGGACCCCGATGATCACGGTCAGGGAGACCCCGGTGGTGATCTCGATGACGTTGACGTGCTCGCCACCGTTGATGAACGGCAGATTGTTCTCGTGCAGGGCGTGCAAGACCAGCTTCACGCCAATGAAAGCCAAGATGGTGGCCAGACCGTACGAGAGGTAGATCAACCGGTCCAGGAGGCCATCGAGCAGGAAGTACAGCTGGCGCAGACCCATCAGGGAGAACGCCGTGGCCGTGAAGACGATGAAGACGTTCTGGGTCAGGCCGAAGATGGCCGGAATGGAGTCCAGGGCGAAGAGCAGATCGGTGCCGCCAATGGCGACCATGACCAGCAGCATCGGGGTAAGGACCTTCTTGCCGTCAATCTTCGTGAAGAGCTTGTCGCCGTCGTAGTTCTCGGAAGTGTTGAAGAAGCGCTTGGCCAACTTGATGACGAAGTTGTCCGCGTCCTCACCTTCGCTGTCTTCTTCCTTGAGCAGGTTTCCGGCCGTGATCAGCAAGATAATGCCGAAGATGTAGAACATCCAGGACCAGGTATTGATGAGAGCCGCGCCGGCAAAGATAAACGCGGTGCGGGCGATCAAGGCAAAGACGATGCCAAAGAGCAACACCTTTTGCTGGTCTTCACGGGGAACCTTGAAGCTGGCCATGATGACCAAGAAGACAAACAAGTTGTCAACGCTCAGGGCCTTTTCGGTGATGTACCCGGCGAAGTACTCCCCGCCCATCGTGGGACCACCGAAAACGAACACGGCAATGCCGAAAACAACCGCCAGACCCACATAGATGGAAGACCAAATGGCGGCCTCACGCAAAGTGGGAATATGCGCCTTGCGGATATGGAAAAAGTAATCAAAGGCCAAAAGGCCCAAAATGACCACAATGGTAATGCCCCAGATCAGGGGTGAAACGTTCATGATTCTGTCTTTCGGTAGGAGGGCAGCGAATATCGCCGCAAGTCTCTCCACCGGCTGATTAACAGCCGTACACTGAACCCGGCGGGGCTTCATTGCCCCACGTGTTGACGGATTCAGCGCTACGGGATACTCCCCTACGCTTTAACCATCATATCCGATCCTGGCGGGAACTGAAATCGCCCTCACGGTGAGGATGCTAAAGGGCCCCGGATGCCGGCGGCCCGATTGACCAATGCCTCCTTAAAAGAAAAGGGTCTCGGCGGGTTCTTTCCACCACGGTGGAAAGAAC